>JBKJLR010000031.1:0-3333 GCA_046596865.1 Chitinophagaceae bacterium | reverse complement strand
GCTGAAATCGTTTTGATGGTATTAATAGAATCATAGAAATATTGTTCGGTAAGATTATTCAGCACAATATTTTTCCATCGGGCAATAATCTGGAAAGGGCCATCAAGGTCGCCGAGGAGACCACCCATCATGTAGTTTCTTACTAATAATAATTCTTCCTCGTCCACCAGTTCATCCCGGAGGTCTTTCATTTCTTTATACACTTCTGCTATAGTAGCTTCACAAACATCCTTCCCCGCTTCGGTGCTTATCATCCATGCAGACTCATGAACATGATTCTGTAAATAGCTATGAATTCCGTAGGTATAGCCTTTGTCCTCCCTGATATTGCTCATTAACCTGGAACCGAAGAAACCTCCCAACAAAGCATTCAACATCTGTACTTTTAAAAAATCCGGGTGATGGCGGTTCGGAAATGGCCTTGCTATCCGGATGGAGCCTTGTACTCCCTTCTCATCATTCGTTATCCTGAATTTTTTTTCTGCAGATGATGTAATAGTATTTTCTTTCGTTTCAACAGGCTTATTGGGGAGGTCACCAAAATGATGGTTCAATAATAATTCAAGATCAGGCGGAAGCTTTCCGGCTACAAACATTATTAATTTTCCCTGCTGATAATATTTTTTATAATATTCCAGCAACTGCTCCCTGTTCACTGTATCAAAATCTTCTGCCCGGCTAAATTTACCATACGGATGATTTTCTCCAAATAAATAAACATCAATCAACCGGCTGGCCACAAAGTCGCTTTTCTTCAGGCTAACGGTTAGCCGCTGCTTCATGTTCTGTTTATAAATATCCAGTTCTTCCTGTGGAAGTACAGAATCTGTGATCATCTCCTTAACTACAGGCAACAATTCTTTTACATGTTTTGTCAAACAATGAAGAGTGATGGAAGCTGTTTCATTATAACAAGCCCTGTTCAGGTAAGAACCATAATACTCAAAATGTTCATTTATTTGAAAGGCTGATCGCTTTGATGTACCGTTGCGCAATAAAAAATTGGTTGTTGCAGCCACAAGATTCTGCTCCTCATACCAGTTGCCGGCAAAAAATACCCATTCCAGCGACAATACATCCTCTGCACCCGCATTTACGGCATATACTTCCACCCCATTGCGTAAAACAAATTTTTCAGCTGGTTTCAGCTGAAGATTAAAATTGACTGCATCAACAATGATGGGAGATTTTTTCCTGTCTGGCATATTATTCTTTGTAGTCTTTTATTTGCGGAACATTCTCCAGCAACCTTGATTGGTGATGAACAGTGACAATCGTAACTGTGTCGCTTTTAAACTGATAAACTATCCGGTAGGCATTAAATAAAATCTGGCGCAGGTTATCGAATCTTTCTGCAAAGAGCGGCTTTCCAATTTCAGGATGTTTTTTTAAGACTGCTATTTTAGCCCTGATATTATGAATAAACCTTTTGGCGTAAAGCCGGGAGTCTTCAGCAATATAGTTTCTGATTTCTTCAAGGTCTTTTATGGCAGGTACAGAATACTTTAATGAAGCCATGAATCCATTATTTTATTAGCCTCTTCTTCTGATAATACCTCCCCATTTTCAACAGCTTTCAAACCAATTTCAATTTTTTCCAGCAGTATTAACTCCTCAATCACCTCTTCTGCACTGCTGAACTCCTCCTGCGGCATGGCTTCAATTGCTGCGATCACCTGTTTTTTTGTAAGTGGCATCGTTTTTTTTTCTTAAAATTACAATTAATTCGCCGACAAGTAATGTATTGTGTTGCTGTTCTCTTGTCTGAAAATGTTCCGGCTTTCCTGTAAAATATCTTCGGTAGTAACAGAACCATATTTTTCAAGTTCAAAATTCATCCAGGCTGCATCACCCAGTATTTCATAATAAGCCAGGCTGGTGGCCCGGCTCATTACACTCATATCTTCAAAGGCCAACATACTTTCTGTTTTATTTTTAACTTTTTGAAGTTCTGTTTCACTAACCAGTTCTTGCTTTATCTTATCCAATTCCATTTCTATTGCCTTTTCGGCATCTTCCATTTTTATTCCCTTCACCAACTTACCTTCTATCACTAGCAGCCCATTGTCCGTACTGCCAAAATGATGACATTCTATATTGCTGAATAATTGTTTTTCTTTTACCAATGATTGATATAACCGGGAGGAACCACCGCCGCTAAGAATATCGGTAAGCAAATCAATAATATAATATCTTCTGTCAAGTCTTCCCGGCATATGCCAGCATTTGTATAAAGCATCCAGCGGCACATTGGCTTTTATCTCCTGTCTTCTTTCTTCTGTTTGTTCTGGTTCCTGCGGCAGATTACGTTTGTACATCTCACCGGAAGGAATATCGCCAAACCATTTATCTGCCAGTTCTTTTACTTTATCTACTGTTACATTCCCGGCTACTACCAACACTGCATTAACAGGACGGTAATGTTTAAAGAAAAAATTCTGCACATCTTCCAATTTTACATTCTCAATATGCGAAAGCTCTTTCCCTATCGTCATCCAGCGATAAGGATGTTTTATATAAGCCAGCTCCCGCATCTTATGCCATACATCACCATAGGGTTTGGTGAGATAGTGTTCTTTAAATTCTTCGCATACCACTTTTCTTTGCGTTTCCAAACTTTTTTCTCCAAATGCCAGGGAGAGCATCCTGTCACTTTCTAACCAAAAAGCTGTTTCAAGATTATCGGCAGGGAGTTGTATATAATAATTGGTGAGATCGTTGGTGGTATACGCATTGTTTTCACCACCGGCCATTTGTAAGGGTTCATCATAGCTGGGAATATTAACGGAGCCACCAAACATCAGGTGTTCAAACAAATGAGCAAAGCCGGTTCGTTCCGGATCTTCATCCCTGGCACCTACATCATACATAATGTTCATCACCGCCATAGGTGTACTTAAATCCTGGTGAACAATGACCCGGAGACCATTGGCTAATGTAAATTTTTCAAATTGTATCATATATAAATAACAGTCATTAAAAGTAAAAGTTGATGGCAACAAAAGTATTGAAAATTAAAACGTTGAAAGAAGTTGTGTTGGAAGATGTAGCCCGTTTGCCTCCATGGCAAAGATTTTTTGCCGGGATTTTGCTAACCCGGTAGGAAATATCTGTATTAAACCAGCAAAAGGCAGGACTATAAATATCCAGAGCAAACGAGGCCTTCTCTTATTTCCGGTATAATTACGCCTTTACGGTTGCTGCCATAGTAAAAATTACAGGATGCTTTTTACCTTAAATTCTATTTCTTTAACCACATTGTCCCGGCGCAAAATAAGTTTTACTTTTTCATTGGGAGTCTGTAGTGAAATTTTATACTGGTTTAAGTTTTGG
>JBKJLR010000174.1:0-5532 GCA_046596865.1 Chitinophagaceae bacterium | reverse complement strand
GTAAACTGCCCGTTCATACCGCTTTGTGGTAATTGAAATTTTCCGTTGAAAGACCCAAACTCATTTGTTTTTACTTTAATAGTATCAACATCTTTATAATTAGCATCCCGGAGAATTATAGTAGTTACATAATCATTTCTTACACCTCCTTTTTTATCCATTGTGTTTCTGGTGAGCACTATTCCTTTAAAATAAACGGTTTGTCCCGGACGGTAAATACTGCGATCGGTAAATAGATGAATAGAGGTAGTAATTTTCGGTGCCTCATTTTCATTATCACGGTAGTAATAATAATCATATACCAGGTCGTTCATAAATAACCTGTCATTGCCGTGTTTTATGTCGAGCAGGTAGGAATAATTGCTATAATTATTGGGTTCTTTTTTGGCTTTATCCATTTTGAAAAAACCGTTAGCATCTGTGGTGTAGATTTTTCCTTTCTCTTTAATATACCTGGATTGAGTGTAGTCGTATCGCTGTTGCCAGGTTTGGACAGCAGCTTTTACCAATGGCTGACCGTTATCCCGGTTCAATACAAAAAAATCATCGCTGTTGTTTACATAGCTGATGCCAGATACAAAAAAAAGCCTTGCGCCGAGAATGGCCTTCTTCCCATTGAATTCTTTATCTGACGAAGCAACTAAAACATATTCCCCGGTGGGCAGCGCATCTATTTTTATTTCAACACTGTGTTGCTGCAAATCATTGGTAGTGGGTAATGTTTGCTGCCAGTTTTTTAGCGCAGTGGCGGCAATAATAGCAGGCCAGTATTTATCATCATTCTGGTTTTCTAATTGTTTTTTCAGGTCTTCATCAACTTTGAGAACCTTTAAATATAAATTGTTGATATTCCGGTATTGGATAAAAGCTCTGAAAGGTTGACCGGGTATATTTACCTTTTCTACGCTGAACTGAAATGATTTACTGTTTACTGTATTCAGGAGGTTCAAGGCATTTATTTTCCCCTCCGAAGAATCTTTTTGCTGTACAATTTTGTCAAGCATTTCCTTTGCCTTTATCCTTGCAAAGCGTTGGGTAGTGTCACCAAAAGGTTTGTATTCGTTTGCTTTTTGCTCATAATATGCTGCAACCAGATACCGTGCTTGTGCCGCAGCCGGAGTATTACCATATTGATTGGCTATATGATTGATAGCGTTGAAATATAATTTGTCCTTATCCGGATGGGTCGATTTTGTTTTTATAAATTCGATCCGTTGCAGGTCCGCATCAATCAGTGCATCGGGTTTGGCATCATTAAGGTGAAAGGCAATCAATTTTTGATAAGTCAGCAACGCTTTATGCTGTAATGAAAGCGAGTCTTTTGTGGCAAACTTGCGGGTTACAAAATCAGCAGCGGGGTCAAATGCACTGGCCTGGTTTATTTCAAATGCGTAAGCTGGTTTTTTTATATCTCTTTCATCATTTTCAAAATAATTCAATGCCCGGTGAGCCAGTAAGTCAAACAGTGTCGGGCGGAGATGACGGACATTACCTTTTACAATGATAGCCTCAAATGGTTCCAGCTTTACCTGCTGCAATGGTTTTTCCTCTTTGAGGGATTGCAAATAAAGCTCGCCAATTTTTTTATGAAAATCTTCCGCATCCCAGGTAGCAATATCTGTTTTATTGAAATTTTGGGTTTTGGTTCTTTTATATATTTTCCAACGTTGTTGTTGATAGTAATTATAATACATATCAGCTGACAGGCTTTTTAGTATGGAGGTAACAGGTTCTTTGCTGACAGCGATTTCTTTTTCCACTTCCGCCATAGAAAATATTTCATTCTCTTCCCGGTTTTCGCTTTGCAAACTTGTCATATACACCAGTGCTTTTATAACCTGAGCATCCTGTTTCTCCATTTTTGCCAGTGAATAAATTTTTTTTACTTCTTCCAACGCTGACTTGGGCAGTCCTTTTTGCGTAAAGCCTTCAACTTTCTTCCATTCCTTTTCATAATTTTTGATTGGTTTCTGACTATTGGCATTCATAGCAAACAAACAGAATAGAATAATTGATAGCGAAAAGGCTTTAACAAATGGCATGTTCATGCTTTTACAATTTAATACAAAGTAATTAATCTTATGCGAGGATAAGATGCAGGGATATAAGGAATTTCATAATAATCCATTTGTACTATATAAATGATACCGTTAACAGGGTATTTATAATTAAATTTTCTGTCTTTTCCCTAGAAATGGCATGTAATGTATCTCTTTACCCGCCCATATTACTGCATAAAATCCCGGATGCAAATTTTTATGATCAGTTCCTTTAACATTTTTTTGAGTGAATTGGGTTTGGCACGAGACGGAATGGCATGAGTTTGGAATTAATAAGCACATAAACAATTTTAACTTACCCTAAAAACAAAAAGTATGAAAAAATTTTCTACTCTTTTATTAAGTTCACTGTTCTCTCTTTCATTGCTGGCTTATGATGGCAGCCGCTTGAGTGTATCTACCGTCAGCAATAGCATTGACCTGAAGATCGAAATAGATGGCCGCCGGGTAACAATGCAGGACAACAGTGTTACACTCAGCAATATTGCTGAAGGCTCTCACAGTGTAAAAATTTACAAAGACAGACGAAGAGGTGGTTATGGTAATGGAAATGGCAACGGTAACAGTAATGTTTTTGGCAGACGGGGTGATTTAATTTATTCCGGTTCTATTTTTGTAAAAAAAGGGTTTCATACCGACATTCTCGTAAACCGGTTTGGTAAAGTTTTCATTGATGAATCCCGCATTGACCGCATTGGTGGGTACGGACAGGAAGAAGATTATGTTGATGATGGTGGCTGGAACAATGGTTATGGCAATGTAATGAGCAGCCGTGATTTTGAACAGGTAAAAGAGCAAATTCGTAAAGAATGGTTTGAAAATAACAGGCTGACTTCTACCAAAGTCATTATGGATAAGAGCAACTTTACTACTCAGCAAGTGAAAGAATTAATGCTCTTATTTACATTCGAAAACAACAGGCTTGATCTGGCAAAGTATGCTTACCGCAAAACAGTTGACAAGCAAAATTACTATCAGCTTAATGATGCACTGACTTACAGCAGCAGTAAAGATGAGTTGGCCCGTTTTATAAGGGAATCAAGGTAAACCCCACTCCCTAAGGGTAGTATCGAATAGCTTAAAATTATAAGCTTCTCCAGAAAGTCGGAGAGGCTTTTAATTTTTATAGTGTGGCTGTTAATGCACCCCTTTAAGGGATGGGGTAATTACTTCTGCCATTTTCTTACCAATATCAGCGGGGCTGCTTACTACATGAATGCCACATTCCGTCATTATTTTCATTTTAGCCGCTGCGGTATCGTCTGCGCCGCCAACAATGGCTCCTGCATGTCCCATACGGCGGCCTGGAGGTGCGGTTTGACCGGCGATAAAACCAACTACCGGTTTTTTATTTCCATTTGCTTTTATCCAGGTAGCCGCTTCGGCTTCCATACCGCCACCAATTTCTCCAATCATTACAATGGCATCGGTAGCATCATCGTTCATAAATAATTCTACTGCTTCTTTTGTAGTAGTTCCTATAATCGGGTCACCACCAATACCAACAGCTGTTGAAATGCCGAGACCAGCTTTGGCTACCTGGTCGGCAGCTTCATATGTCAATGTTCCTGATTTGGAAACAATGCCTATACGTCCGGGTGTAAAAACAAACCCAGGCATGATACCTACTTTACATTCACCTGCCGTGATGACCCCCGGACAATTAGGACCTACCAATCTTGTGTTTTTTCCCTGTAAATAATTTTTCACTTTCACCATATCCTGCACAGGAATACCTTCAGTAATACAAACAACTAATCTGATGCCAGCATCGGCTGCTTCCATAATGGCATCAGCAGCAAAAGCCGGCGGCACAAATATTATACTGACATCAGAAGCTGTTGCTGATACGCAATCGACCACTGTGTTAAATACTGGTTTGTCAAGATGGATGCTTCCACCTTTGCCCGGAGTAACACCACCAACCAGGTTAGTGCCGTACTCAATCATTTGTGTAGCATGAAAAGTGCCTTCAGTTCCGGTGAAGCCTTGTACTAAAATTTTGGAATTTTTATTGACAAGAATGCTCATAGTTGATGAGTTATAAATTGCGGCAAAAGTAAGGGATTTGCTGGTTTTAGCAGCTATTCGTAGCCCCATGTACAACTGCCCCAATAGCTTTGCCAATTGGCCTTAGGGTCGTTTTCGAGATGCTCCATCTTTACCGTACTCACCATCCAGCGACCCGATTTTTTTACTTTAAAACTAACAAGACCGTTTTCGTCAGTCAATACTTCCTCTTTCAATGTTTTGCCCTGATACCAGTACCATACAATTACAAGTTGTTCAATTAATGGTTTTTTATTGAACAAAACTTTCATAGTTAGCTTTTGCTTGTCCTTGATAAGGTAAGGATGCTGCATCGGAATTATATCAAGCGGAAGCGGAGTAGTTTGTTTAAAAGAGCTGTCATATTTTTCACCAACCTGTAAAATAGTTTTTACGCTTCGTTGATAAAGTTCATGGCTCATGCTGTCCATTTCGTTATACTGCTTCCGGTATTCGATAACATTCCGTAAACCATCTTCTTCAAGATACGCATTGAATTTAGCCGGCTCCAGTTCGATGAATGAATTCAAGCCACTATAAACAACTGTGGCAGTTCCTTCCTGGGGAAATGTATATTGTAAAGAATCTCCTTTGTTATCAGTTAGCCTTGAGGTGAGGTCTGTTTTTGTTCCGTTTAAATAAAGAAAAAGAAAATTTATTTTGGAACGTTTGCCATTCCAGTTATCTCCTTCAAAATTTTCACCAACCCTGAACCTGATATTGGCTTTATCTCCTTTTTTTAGAATAAAGGAAGATGGTTGTAACCAGAATTCATGGGAAGATAGCAGGGTGAAAAGAAAGAATAATATTGCAAATGGCAATAGTTTTTTCATACGATTGGTTATTTATCTTCACCCGGCGGAGGAACAAGTGTGGGAGCATCTTTATCTAATAATTCTTCCATATTCCTTTCATTGGAAATTTTGCCTGTTTCCTCCAGCATCCGCATATCTTTTGCATCCCGTAAAAATTCAGAAGCAAAAATAAAATCATTCAGCCGCTTATTTTTACTGAAAATAATTTCTTTATTGGTCCCTTCCCATTCTTTATTACCCTGGTACATATACAGGATATAATTACCGATCTCCATAACACTGTTCATGTCATGGGTATTTACGACCGTGGTGATATTGTATTCAACTGTTATTTCCTGTATCAGCCTGTCAATTACCAGCGATGTTTGGGGGTCAAGACCTGAATTAGGTTCATCACAAAAAAGATATTTAGGATTTAAAACGATAGCTCTTGCCAGCGCCACTCTTTTTTTCATGCCACCGCTAAGTTCAGAAGGGAATTTTTTGTTGGCATCAACCAGGTTGACTCTATTGAGAACTTCATTTACCCTATCTAATTTTTTTTTATGCGAATCCTTGGTGAACATGCTCAGTGGAAACATCACATTCTGCTCCACGGTCTGGCTGTC
>JBKJLR010000154.1:0-7473 GCA_046596865.1 Chitinophagaceae bacterium | reverse complement strand
ACAATTGCCAGCACCCCGCAGGAGTTGCAGGAGAAAACTACAGACCTCATCCAACATTTTACCGATAGAGCTATTGCCAATAATGGTGAACTGGAAGATTCAACGATAACGCTAAGTCAGGCACGGCTCGCCAAACTGCTTTATGAAAAAAAATCTTTCGGTCCCTTATGGTGCCGGAATCAGGAATGGCTTCCTGAGGGAGATTCTTTATTTCATTTTATTGAAGCGTCCCAACTGTTTGGATTATTTCCGGAAGATTATCATATAAAGCAAATAAAAGATTTGCGGCAAAAATTTTTTGCAGATAGTCTTGCAAAAGGCGATAGAAAAGATGCAGGTCTTTGGTCCAAAGCTGATATCATGCTTACGGATGCTTTTGTACAGATAGTAAAAGATATAAAGTTGGGAAGGTTGCCGCAGGATAGTATCACCATGAGAAAAGATTCTATATTGAGTGATGATTTTTACCTGCAACAATTTGATGCACTGCAGCGATCCGCTTTCACCACTGTCATAGCATCATTGGAGCCGGATCAAAGAGGGTATCATTTATTAAAGTCGGGCATAAAAAAATTTCTTGATAGTGCATCCCACAAAAAATTTACCATTATTCCATATCCGGAAAAGGATATTCTAAAATTCAACCAGGCTTTGCAAAAAAGATTGTATGAAGGCGGTTTCGTTTCTTTTGATAGTGTGGCTGCAGATTCAGCGCAACTGACTGAAGGGGTTAAAAAATTTCAAAAGAAAAAAGGAATAGCGGTGGACGGCAGGGCAGGTGAAGGAACCGTCAGGATGCTGAATGTTAATGACCAGGAAAAATTTATCCGTATTGCTATCAGTTTAGATAAATATAAAATGCTGCCGGATAAAATGCCTGCAAAATATATATGGGTGAATGCTTCGGCTAATTATCTTGAAATGATAGATAAAAACCAGGTTCAGCTTACATCTAAAGTTATTTGTGGTAAACCAAAAACAAGGACACCCGTACTTACCAGTAATATTACTGAACTGATTACTTATCCCCAGTGGGTGCCGCCACCCAGTATTGTATCCAGGGAAATTTTACCAGCCATTAAGAAAGATCCTGGCTACCTGGCAAGAAAGGGTTTTAGCCTGGTTGATTCCAAAGGCAATGAAGTAGATCCTTATTCAGTTGATTGGTCCAGATATAACAAAAGCATACCCTACAGGGTAGTGCAGGGCAGCGGCGATGCCAATGCACTTGGTATTATAAAATTTGTTTTCAGCAACAAGTATTCAGTTTACCTGCATGATACCAACCAGCGGTATTTATTTTCCAATTCAATGCGTTCACTAAGCCATGGATGTGTAAGAGTGCAGGAATGGGAAAAACTGGCCTGGTATATTCTTCGAAATGACAGCCTGAATGCCGTCAGTGGCAGTTATACTAAAATTGATTCGGTAAAGACCTGGCTTCAAAAGAAGCAAAAAAAGAGTATTGCGGTTCGCAATAAAATACCCGTTTATATCCGCTATATTACTTGCGAAGGTAAAAGCGGAGCCATTGTTTTTTACGACGATGTATATGCAGAGGACAAGTTATTACGGGAGCGATATTTTGCCACAAAATAATCGGCTTATAATGATTATTAACGGTCCTTGTATTTAAAGGAGACTTTTAGATAAAAGAAGACTCTCCAAAATGGTGAATACTAAGTAAATAATTTATTTCAGGATATTGAACTTACCTGTTATTTTTGTTCAGTTTTAAACCAAACTATCTCTTTATGAAGAAGATATTATCAGCAATTATTGCGTTGTACCTGCTTTTACCCGCAGTACATGCCCAGAAAGGAGAATATACAAGGCAACCTGCTATAGGTATCAGTTTCTTCCTGAATGATTTTGTTACCCCGGAAAGAATACGGACAACATCTTTAAGCAAAGTGCTAGCAGATAAAACATTTGCTAAAATGAGGCAGATGTCTCCCGGTCTGTCCATCAGTTATTTTAAAGGGTTATCAAATCATGTTGACTTTGCTGGTAATATCAGTGGTTCATTTGTAAATTACCCTATGCCGGGCAGAACATTTTCCAATGATAATTTTTTGATGGAAGTGGGTGGTCAGGTAAACCTGAAAATGACGACTGAGCAATACTGGGTTCAGCCTTATATCATTGCCGGAGTTGCTGCGCACAAGTATCGTTCTTACTATGGAGCCACACTACCCTTAGGTTTGGGTGTGAAAGTTAATTTCTTTGATGAAGCCCATCTTTTTATTACATCTACTTATCGTGTACCCGTAATAACCGAAACGTCTAATTATCATTTTCAACATAGCATCGGCATTGCAGGTGCCATTGGTAAGAAAAAAGAAGTAAAAGTTATTGAGCCACCACCTCCTCCGCCAGATACGGATGGTGATGGAATTCTTGATGCGGATGATAAATGTCCAACAGTGAAAGGATTAGCGAAGTATGAGGGTTGCCCGATTCCTGATACGGATAAGGATGGTATTAATGATGAAGAAGATAAGTGCCCCACGGTTTTCGGCCTGGCCCGTTACCAGGGTTGCCCGATACCCGATACAGATAAGGATGGTATCAACGACGAAGAAGATAAATGCCCCACTGTATTTGGTGTAGCCCGTTACCAGGGTTGTCCAATTCCAGATACTGATGGTGATGGAGTAAATGATGAAGAAGACAGGTGTATCACAATTCCTGGTCCTAAAGAGAACTTCGGTTGCCCGGTTATTACTCCGGAAATTAAAAAGAGAGTTGAAATTGCAGCTAAGAATATTTTGTTTGTTACAGGTAGTGCCAAATTGCAAAAATCATCCTTCAAGGGACTGGATGATGTTGCTAAGATCATGAATGAAAACCCCGGGATGAGCCTCGCCATTGATGGTCATACAGATTATGTTGGAACCGAAGAGTACAATCATAAACTGAGCCACGACAGGGCTGCTTCAGTTATGAATTATATTCTAAGTAAAGGTGTGGATGCAAGCCGAATTACTTCTGAAGGGCATGGTGAAACAATGCCCATAGCAGATAACAAAACTGCTGCGGGTCGTCAGAAAAATCGCCGGGTGGAAATGACATTAACCTATTATAAATAAGCATATTTTTTTTATAATTGAAATGTTCCGGCAAATCAGCCGGGACATTTTTTTTGGTAATAGTCTATGTATGCTTCGTTTTATGCACAGTCATTATTAAGGAAACCTTAAGCCTTTAATTCCCGCCATTTTCCCCTACCTTTGCGCCTCCAAAACCGTAAGGTTTTTTAATCGCATTAAACATCTGAAAATAAAGCAGTCATGGCAGATTTAAAATTTCAAAGAAACTTTGGTATTGCCGCTCATATCGATGCAGGCAAAACCACTACTACAGAACGAATTCTCCGATACACAGGGATGATACACCGGATTGGTGAAGTACATGATGGCGCTGCTACCACAGACTGGATGGAACAGGAAAAAGAAAGAGGTATTACCATTACTTCTGCTGCAGTTAGTTGTCAGTGGAATTTTCCAACGGATAAGGGTAAAGATTTTGCTGATACAAAGAAGTATTCTTTTAATATTATTGATACACCCGGTCACGTTGACTTTACCGTGGAGGTAGAACGTTCAATGAGAGTATTGGATGGTTTGATTGCCTTGTTTTCTGCCGTGGATGGCGTGGAACCCCAGTCTGAAACCGTATGGCGCCAGGCTAATCGCTATGGTGTACCCCGTATCGGATTTGTAAACAAAATGGACCGTGCTGGTGCAGACTTCCTGATGGTGGTAAAGCAGGTAAAAGATATGCTGGGGTCAAAGGCTGTTCCTCTTCAATTACCAATTGGTGCGGAAGATGATTTCATCGGTGTGGTTGATCTTATTAAAATGAAAGGTATCATCTGGCACATGGAAACAGAAGGTATGACATTTGATGAAATTGAAGTGCCTGCTGATTTGCTGGAGGAAGCAAAAGAATGGAGAGCAAGTTTAGTGGAAGCAGTAGCTGAATATGATGATAAGTTAATGGAGAAATTCTTTGACGATCCCAATAGTATCACAGAAGATGAAATGCATGAGGCTATCCGTAAAGCAACGGTTGACCTCAGTATTGTTCCGATGATGTGCGGTTCATCCTTTAAAAATAAAGGTGTACAAACTGCATTGGATGCTGTATGCCGCTATCTGCCTTCACCCATTGATATTCCTGACACAGTAGGTATCAATCCTGATACAGGTGAAACGGTTAGCCGTAAAGCTGATGCTAAAGAACCTTTTGCCGCACTGGCTTTTAAAATTATGACTGACCCGTTTGTGGGAAGGTTGGCGTTCTTCCGGTGTTACTCCGGTCATCTGGATGCTGGTTCTTATGTATTGAATGTAAGAAGCGGTAAGAAAGAACGTATCAGCCGTATCATGAAAATGTTTGCCAATAAACAAAACCCGATAGATTTTATCGAAGCAGGTGATATTGGTGCTGCGGTTGGTTTTAAAGAAATAAAAACCGGGGACACTTTGTGTGATGAAAATCATCCAATCACTTTGGAGAACATGTTTATACCCGAGCCGGTTATCGCTGTGGCAATAGAACCAAAGACCCAGGCTGACGTCGATAAAATGGGAATGGCTATTTCTAAGCTGGTAGAAGAAGATCCAACACTTCGTGTAAATACGGATGAAGAAACTGGTCAGACTATCCTTCGTGGTATGGGTGAATTGCATCTGGAAATTATTATTGACCGTATGCGCCGTGAGTTTAAAGTGGAAGTAAACCAGGGAGCTCCGCAAGTAGCATATAAAGAAGCATTCCATATTACTGTAGAACACAGGGAAACATTGAAAAAACAAACAGGTGGCCGTGGTAAATTTGCGGATATCGTTTTCAGCCTTGGTCCGATTGACGCAGAATGGAAAGCAGAAAACCCTGATAAACGTTACCAGTTTGTAAATGATCTTTTTGGTGGATCTATTCCCCGTGAGTTTGTTCCTGCCATTCAGAAAGGATTTGAATCTTCTATGACAACAGGTGTGTTGGCAAGTTACCCGGTAGATAACATGAAGATCCGTGTATATGATGGAAGCTTTCACGCCGTTGACTCGGATTCTATGTCTTTTGAACTTTGCGCCAAGCAAGGTTTCAGGGAAGCTGCAAGAAAAGCCAAACCTGTATTACTTGAGCCAATCATGAAAGTGGAAGTAATTACACCGGCACTTTACATGGGTGATGTTACGGGTGACCTGAACCGTCGCCGGGGTATGCTGGAAGGAATGGATACCCGTGCAGGTGCTGAAGTTATCAAGGCTAAAGTTCCATTGAGTGAAATGTTTGGTTATGTAACCCAGCTTCGTTCCTTGTCCTCTGGCCGTGCTTCCAGCACTATGGAATTTTCTCATTATTCCCCTGCGCCAACTAATATCGCTGAGGAAGTGATAGCAAAAGTGAAAGGAAAAGTGAATGCTTAATTGAAATACCTTCCCTTCTCACTAAAGTGAGAGGGGATTTTTTATTCACAAAATGCCGGATACTTAATTTGAATCAATAGTAAAAATTTACATGGCATTGTGTTTGCTAAATAAGGATGAAATTACCTCCGTTTTTAAGAACCAATTTTTAGCAAAGTTTAGAGCTTATTTTTCGTTATGAAAAACATTAATGGTTAAGGACTCAGCAATGAGTCCTCTTTTTTTAGGTTATATCCAGTTAAGTTTGATGTGTTGTATTTGCTTATCTTTCAACTGATTTTTTATCCAGTTAAGATCATTTAACTGGGATGGTATTTTGGTTTCATGGGTTTCCACATACATCCGGTCGAAGAGATGCCAGGCTTCAGCTATAAGTATCCGTTTGAGAATGGCAATTTCCGCTCCTTCCACATCTAATTTTACAAGGTCTATTTTTCTTTTTTGCTGTTGCATGAATTCGACCAGATCCACCACTTCAATCGACTGAGCTTTTCCAGTACTCACATTCTTTTTTTCAGCAACAATGGAAGAACCTACAGTAAAACTTGCTTCATGCCCCACTGTGTCTTTATGCGCATATAGCCCGACAATGGAATTTTTATCCCACACGCCTTTTTGAATCAGCGTAACATTCTTTTTATTCTTACATCTTTTGGAAAGCTGTTTAAAGGCAACGGGATCTGGCTCAAAAGCTATAATAGTTGCCCCGGTTGAAGCAAGTAGTTGGGTAATATAACCCACGTTTGCCCCGCAGTCCAGCACTAATGATTTATTGCTCAGCTTGAACCAATCGGGAATAAGCTTGGTAAAGCTTATCCATAAAGCTCCGGCGTTTAGAATTTTTCTCTTTAGTAATGCAGGTCTCATAGGCTAAATGATATGTTGCAAAGTAAAGGATATGTGACAACATCATTTGGCTGAAACCGTATTTTGTGGCAACGGGCTTTTGAAAACAAAGAGGAGACCAATAACTGAACAGGCAACAGTAAGCAGATAGAAAAGCAGGCTGAGAATTAGGGCTGTATGCTGATCAAGTCTTGCATATTTTGCCCCTTCAATGATCACAAATTCCCGGACACCTAAGCCACCACCTACAGATATAGGAAGTACAGATGCTATGGCAGCAACCAGGAAAATAAAAATGTAGCCAGTAAGGTCAATCGTAATATTCAATGAGAAGAGAATTAAATATACACATAGCAGAATTGCTAATTGCACAATAGCTCCAAGCAAAAAAGTAGACCAGAAGCCTGGCAGAAAATCCGGAAACATTTTTTTAATAATAAAATATAATAATGGAATAGCCAGCAAAGCACCAGCTATCAGGAGAATGACCATCCATTTTTCCTTTATAACAAAACTGCTATAGGCAGCCACAATCAATCCCAAAGAAAGCAGACCACTGAACCGGTCCAGCAGAACCGCTGTGGTTGTTTTTTTATAGGTTGTATTAAATCGTTTTGATAGTATAATTACTTTGTAAGCATCACCCGAAATGGCACCAGGCAAAAACAAGTTGTAAAACATTCCAAGCCAGTACAATTTTACATTTTGCCACCCGGGTAAATTAATACTAATGTTTTTGAAGTAAATATTGAGGCGTTTAGAACCAATAAATTTTGAAAGATTATACAAAAGAAAGGCAGCCAGTAGCCACCACCAGTTTGCTTCTTTTACAGCAACCCAGGCCTTTTTGAAGTCAATATTGGTAAAAACATACCATAAGCAAACTATTGTGACGGCTAGTTTAAGCACCAACGCTAACCATTTTCCGGGCCGGGATTTTTTATTACTATTCTCTTCCATGAATGCCCTAAGTTAAGATTGAAAATCAACTCAATAGGATAGTTTGAGACAATTAGTTGTAAGGTTGTCCACAGACTTAAAATTGTTTACTAAGTATTTGGAAGGTATGACTCTCAACCCTACCTTTGCACTCCCAAAAGAAAATTGGGTTTTCATACATGTCTCAGCGAATCAGAATCAAATTACAGTCTTACGATCACAACCTGGTAGATAAATCAGCTGAAAAGAT
>JBKJLR010000077.1:0-5539 GCA_046596865.1 Chitinophagaceae bacterium | reverse complement strand
CTGAGAAATGTGCCAAACATATTTTACATGCCATCCGGAAAAAGAAAAGAAATTTAGTGCTGACATTTACTGGGAAAAGAACAGTGTTTATGCAAAAGTTTTTTCCAAAATTGGCGGACAAACTAACTTATAAATTTTTCTTTAAGGATGGAAAGCTTGTTAAGTAGTTTCGAGTTTTGTGTTTTGGGTTCTTTAAAATTAAAACTTCATTACAGATGGCGACAGTTACCAAATTTGAAGAATTAGAAGTCTGGCAATTGGCAAGAGAACTTGTCAGTGAAATATTTGAGGTATTTTCTAACTCCGAACAATTTTTCAGAGATTACAAACTAAAAGACCAGATTAATGGCTCCAGTGGTTCAGTTATGGATAACATTGCTGAAGGCTTCGAAAGAGGTGGGAGAAATGAGTTTATAAATTTTCTTACGTTCTCAAAAGGTTCAGCCGGGGAAGTAAAATCACAGTTATATCGGGCTTTAGACAGAAAATATATTACTAAAGAACAGTTTGACCACTTGTATAATAAGGCTGATATAATTGGCAAGAAAACAGGTGCTTTTATTAATTACCTTAACACCTCATCACATAAAGGAATTAAATTCAAAAACAGAAAATCCTTATAATACACGAAACCCAAAACACTAAACCCGAAACCAAAAACTGTTTTGCCCTTACTAACTCTTACATCAGACATTGGCAGCCCCGATTATTTAGTGGGAGCAGTAAAGGCGCAACTATTGCAACTCAATCCCGACTTTCAAATCATTGATATATCACATAATATTCCTCCTTTCAATTATCCGCAAGCTGCCTATGTATGCCAGAGTGCCATAAAGAATTTTCCTGATTTCACTTATCATCTTATACTGGTCAACCTGTTTGAGAAAAAACCGGAACAATTATTATTGGCCTTTCATAAGAACCAGTACCTGCTTTGTGCTGACAATGGTTTACTCACCATGATACTGGAAGAAAATCCTGAAATAATAATCGGTATACCGCTGGAAAAAACAGCTATTAAAAACACCACCTACCTCACTTCTGTGATGGGAAAAGTGGTAAACCAACTGGTAAATGGAGAATCGATACAAAGTATTGGCATCTCCGATGTACAATATTTAGAGAAGCGGCATTTAAGACCCATACTTGAAAATAACTCCATAGAAGGTCAAATCATATTCATTGACAGTTTTGAAAATGTAATTGTCAACATTACCCGTGAACAGTTTGAAGAACAAAGAAAAGGAAGAAGCTTCCGCATTGTTTTTAAAAGGGATGAAATGATAGATCGCATCAGCGAAAGCTATGCAGATGTTATCGAAGGTGAGAAATTAGCCATGTTTAATAGTGCCGGCTATCTTGAAATTGCCATTAACAAAGGAAATGCTGCGGGTCTGTTCGGTCTCAAAGGTTTTTCTGAAAAACTGAGGCAGGGACAGCTTTCTTATCAAACCATCAAAGTGTACTTTGAATAAACTTCAAACCGCTCCTCATTCTTTAGGAGTTTATACTGAAAAACAAGCTATTCTCCCCTGCTGACTGTGAACTGAATATCCCTATTTTTGCTTTCTTTCAATCCTTCGATAACCTTCGTCTTGCCTCAGGCCAGATCAGGGTGACATTACCCGGATTTTAGAAAGAATAAAAACCAACTGTTTAATTTATGAATTTCAGAAAAGTAAATAACATTACCGGATGGGCTGTTTTCCTCATTGCCCTGGCGACTTATTTTCTTACCCGTGAGGCCAGAGGTAGTCTTTGGGATACGGGTGAATTTATTGCCAGTGCAGATAAATTACAATTACCGCACCCACCCGGTGCTCCGCTTTTTGTATTACTCGGTCGTTTCTTTATCATCTTGTTTGGAGATAATGGTCATACGGCTGCCAGTGCCGTAAACTTTATGAGTGCATTAGCCAGTGCCGGTACTATCTTATTTCTTTTCTGGTGTATTACTCACTTTGCCCGCAAAATGTTTGTCACTGTTGGTGAACAATTAAATGCTTCGCAAACTTTTACTACCATGGCAGCCGGAGCCGTTGGCGCCCTGGCTTATACGTTTAGTGATTCATTCTGGTTTAGTGCTGTAGAAGGTGAAGTATATGCTTTGTCGTCTTTCTTCACTGCATTGGTATTCTGGGCCATGCTAAAATGGGAGCATGCTGATGAACATGCCGGACTTGATCTGCATGCAAGAGCAAGAAGTGACCGGTGGATTGTTTTTCTTTTCTTTATGATGGGATTGTCAATCGGTGTTCACTTATTGAACTTATTAACCATACCGGCTATTGTAATGATATATTATTATCGCCGTTACAAGGTTACCAACAAAGGTTCCATCATTGCATTCCTTATTGGATGTGTTGTTACCGGAATAGTTCAGTTGGCCGTTATTCAGTATTCCATGAAAGGGGCAGGTTTATTTGATGTATTCTTTGTGAACACATTGGGAATGCCATTCTTCTTTGGTTTTGCTTTCTATTTTCTTGCATTAGCGGCCCTTATTACCTGGGCATTGCGATTCAATGAAAGAAATATTTCCAGAACCAAACTCATTACTTTCTTTGTATTGTTCCTTGGCTTGTCATTATTACCATTTATTGTAAGCCTGGGTTCAGGCGGCTTGAAATTCCTGAAGTTTCTACTGGTTGGCGGAGCTGCATTTGCAATAGGTTATTTTTTAAAACCAACTGCATTAAAAATATTAAAGTTATCGCTCTGGTGTTATGCATTCATGATGATTGGATACTTTATGTATTTCACAGCGTTGATTCGATCCAATGCCAACCCGGCTATTGATATGAACAATGTTGACAACCCAATCAATCTTGTTTATTACCTCAGCCGTGAACAATATGGCGAAGCACCTTTATTAAAAGGCCCCCATTTTGCCGCCAGTTATAAATATGGACCTGATGGATATGTGGAACTGAAAGACGGTGAGATGAAATATATAAAGGGCAAGGATAAATATATACCAATCGGCAGGGAAAAGAAACCGCAATACGAAAGCAGCGATATACAGTGGTTCCCAAGAGTATGGGATCCGAGCAACGATCAGTATCATGCCGAGTTTTATGCGGAATGGCTGAGCCTTGACCAGGATCAGCAATCCGGCAAATATGAAGCCCCTACGTATGGAGATAATATGATCTGGTTTTTCAGTTACCAGATGAGTCATATGTATTGGAGGTACTTCATGTGGAATTTTGCCGGTAAACAAAATGATATACAAGGTCTCGGTAATAAAAGGGATGGCAATTGGATAACCGGTTTCTCGTTTATGGATAATAAACGGTTGGGCAATCAAAACGAAATACCAGACAGTTTAAAAAATAACAAAGCACACAACAAACTTTTCCTGCTTCCTTTCCTACTCGGTATTATTGGGTGTGTCTATCAGTTCCTTAAAAAAAGAAATGATTGGATCGTAAGTTTCCTTCTTTTTTTCATGACCGGTATTGCCGTGGTACTCTACCTGAATCAGCCGGGTAACCAGCCCCGTGAAAGGGACTATGCGTTTGTTGGTTCTTTCTTTGCTTTTGCCATCTGGATAGGATTGGCTGTTGTAGCGTTTGTAAAAATGGCCAAAGAAAAAGCTGACCAGCTTACCTTCCAGAATATGCTGATAGGCGGAAGCATGCTTACTTTCTTAATCACTTTCATGAGCAGCTTTCCCGGACCGGGTGGCGCTGCGCTGATGACAGCTATTTTTGCCACTGTATTATATGCAGCCGTTACTGCAGGTATTACTTACTTGCTCAGGGCTATTTCATCTGGTGGGCAAAATGAAAGGACGCTTAATCTTGCCACTACTATTATTTGTCTTTTTGTGCCATTATTAATGGCGCAGCAGGAATGGAATGATCATGACAGAAGTAAAAAAACAACCGGGCCTGATATGGCAAAAGCTTATTTGGAAAGCTGTGCTCCCAATGCCATCATCTTTACATTCGGAGACAACGATACGTATCCACTGTGGTATGCACAGGAGGTAGAAGGTATTCGTCCGGATATCAGGGTAATTAATAACAGCTTGTTAGGCATTGACTGGTATATCAACCAGCTTCGCTATAAAGTAAATAGTGCTGACTCTATTGATGTACTCTGGTCGGCTGAACAAATAGAAGGACATAACAGGGAATTTCTCCGCTACAAATTACAGGGAGATGCCAATGAATATTATGACCTGTATGATGTAATGAAAAATGTTTTGGGCAAACCAAACTTTGATAAAGAAACCGGCCGTGATGTGGGTTTTGGAAGTTTCCCGGTGGCAAAATTTAAAGTTCCGGTGAATGCGGACATGGTAAAAACAAATGGTACTGCAAACGCAACTGATAGTGTGTTTTCCGAGATGAGATTTGAAATACCTCAGAAAAAATTGAGTGAGGGTCTTGTTCGCAGCGACTTTATTATTCTGAACATCATTGCATCCAATGCTGCTAACGGGTGGAAACGTCCGATATATTTTACTTCGCCAATTGGTGAACTCGGTTTTGATCAATATTTACGTAAAGATGGATTATCGTATAGACTAGTACCTGTTGCTACCAAACAACCGCAGGCAAATTGGATAACTGACCAGGCACTCCGGCAGATGCGTTTGGGTGGCACACAAATCAGGGATAACAACAGCGATACCATGTTCAGGAACCTGATGACCAAATATGAATTTGGCGGAGCCGATAAAAAAGGAGTTTATTTTGATGAAGAAAACCGTCGTCATATTCTCAACCTCCGGGCCTTATATGCCGAAGCAGCCGGTAACCTGGCTGATGGGGGAAGAATAGATGATGCGCAGAAGCTGATTGATAAAGTTGAAAAGGGAATTGACCCTGCTAATATGCCTTATGCATTAGTCAGCCGCTACAACAGCCATAATCAAACAGGCCTTCTTTATCTGGAAGCTTGCTATAAGGCTGGTAAAGCTGATCTTGCTGAAAAAGTAAGGTTGAACATTCGTAAAGACCTTGAACAACAGCAAAAGTATTACAACTATATTCGTGACAGCAGATCAGAATTATACGGTGGATTTGAAAGGTCTGAAGCGCCGATAAATGAAATAATGCTGCAGGTGCTGGATCTGGTTGAGAAAAAATATGCCCCGCAGGTGCAGACGAAAACAACTACGGAAGGCCCAACTATTATTACCAATAAAGCAAAGCCAGATAGTGCCATAAAAATTGATACAGGGAAAAAACCTAAGTAATTATTTTGAATTTTTATACCTCGCCCCCGGTTATTGCCGGGGGTTTTTTGTGGTCATATCACAGCCTGGATTAAAGAAGGCATTAGGTAAAAATGCAACAATAGATTTTTTGAACTAACATAGCATTAAGTTGTTGTTAACTTGAATCGGTGGCAAAGTATTTGTCGTAAATTGTATATCCATGAGAGGATTTCATTTCACAAAATTTGATGCAGATAGTGAAGGCAAAAGTAAGTTTGACCAATTGCTTAGCCTTTTTATGCAATTACTTACCTACACCAGCGGTGATGTGGGAGAAGCGATGCAATGGATGAATGAGCTGGACAA
>JBKJLR010000266.1:0-3091 GCA_046596865.1 Chitinophagaceae bacterium | reverse complement strand
TCTGTAGGTATTGGCTTTAACTTCAGATAATCTGCCGTTGTGGAATCAAGAGAGATACCGCTACTGCCGGTGTCTAATATAAAATTAAGCGTATCAGGAAAGTTCCCAAATTTGGCACGAAGAATTACAATGCCGCCGGTAAGTTGCGTAAAGGAAATCTTTGTAATCTCTTTTGAAGGCGGCTCAATAAATTCTTCCTGGGCAGCAAGGGGTTTTGCGGCAAACAATAAAACACCGATGGCAAGATAACAGACAGTTCTTTTCATGCATTTAGTTGTGGTGGCGACCGTACTTCCTTCTATGACAATGGTTTTATTCAAAATGATGCAAAACAGGTTACTGTTTATATAAAATTACTTTAATACCACCGGGATTTAAAACCGTTCAGTCCATTTTGTGTTATGGACTGTACCTTTGATGCCTCACCCGGCTCTCTTATTAAATTGGAAAAAAAGATGACCCCATTGCAGCTTAACGAATTATATGAAAAAGCCTCCGGCTTTGGTTTTTTATCCGTAGAGGAAGGAGTAAAACTGTATCATCATGCCCCGCTGGCAGATCTCATGTTTATTGCTGATGAACTAAGGAAAAAACAGGTGCCGCACGGAAAAGTGACCTGGCAGATTGACCGCAATGTAAATACTACCAATGTATGTATTGCTAATTGTAAATTCTGCAATTTTTTCCGCATACCCGGTCACCCGGAAGCATACATTACTGATATGCCTACCTACCGTAAAAAAATTGAAGAGACATTAAAATATGGGGGCGACCAGTTATTATTACAGGGGGGTCATCATCCTGAATTGGGTTTGGATTTTTATGTGAACACCTTCCGGCAAATAAAACAGGAATATCCAACCATTAAACTACATACACTCGGGCCACCAGAAGTAGCACATATAACCAAGTTGGAAAAAAGCCTGCCTGACGGCAAGGCAGGTACCCACCGTGAAGTACTCATGGCATTGAAAAAAGCAGGTATGGATTCATTACCCGGCGCTGGTGCAGAAATATTAATTGACAGGGTACGGCGATTGATCAGCAAAGGAAAATGCGGGGCGCAGGAGTGGTTAGATATAATGCATGAAGCACATAAATTAGACATCACTACTTCTGCTACAATGATGTTTGGCCATGTAGAAACAATAGAAGAACGTTTTGAGCATTTGATAAAAATAAGAGAGGTGCAAAGCCGGAAGCCAGAGAGTGCAAAAGGTTTTCTCGCATTTATTCCCTGGACTTTCCAGGATGTAGATACGTTGCTGGCTAAAATAAGAGGTGTGCATAATTTGACAACCCCGGAAGAATATGTCCGGATGATAGCCCTTAGCCGCATCATGTTGCCAAACATAAAAAACATACAGGCCAGTTGGCTGACAGTTGGTAAACAAACAGCAGAAATTTGTTTACATGCGGGTGCCAATGATTTTGGTTCTATCATGTTGGAAGAAAATGTAGTGAGTGCTGCCGGTGCGCCCCATCGTTTTACTTATAAAAGTATACAGGAAGCTATCCGTGAAGCAGGCTTTGAACCGCAACTCCGAAATCAACAGTATGAGTGGAGGGAGATTCCGGAGATGATTGAGGAGCAAATAATTAACTATTAGGCAGTTTATTTTTAGTAAATTTGAGTATGACTGTAATCACAGTGACCATAAAAAAGAAGAAAGCTATAAAAGCCCTTGAACAGCTACGGGCTAATGATCTTATTGATTTCGCTACTAAGAAAAAAACAATAAAAGATAAGACTCAAACCCATCTTGCCAGTCAAAAGATTCTGGCAAAAGATTGGCTTTCCAAAAAAGAAGATGAAGCATGGCGGGATTTATAAAAGGAGATATAGTTGTAATACCATTCCCTTTTTCAGACCTAAGTGGAACAAAGAAACGTCCTGCATTAGTTCTGGCAAACCTTCCCGGTAATGACATTATTCTTTGTCAAATTACAAGCCGGTTTAGAAAAGATAAGTTTTCAATTGAATTATCCTCCAATAGTTTTCATGCTGGTGGGCTATCAATTTTAAGCTATATCAGGCCGAACAGGATATTTACAGCAGATAAAAATATTATCCCTCGCAAAGCAGGCACTTTAAAGCCCATTGTTACAAAAGATATTCTCCGGTGTGTTATTTCTATTTTTGAAGATTAGATTTTCTTACTCTCTATTATATGAAAAAAACATTTAATTGGTTCAGGAAAATTGCTTTTGCAGAAGGTGTTTCTTTTTTAGTTTTATTGTTGGTAGCTATGCCTTTAAAATATTTGGCTGACTTGCCGCTGGCGGTAACCGTGGTTGGCGGGCTGCATGGCGTTTTGTTTGTGGCTTTTATTATACTGGCTTACCTGGTAAAAGAAGAGTATAAAAAAGATTTTAAATGGTTGATGAAAGCTGGTCTCGCTTCTATTATTCCGTTTGGAACCTTTGTTGCAGACAAGCAATGGAAAAAGGAAGAAGCGGCCGGGTAATTTTAATTTTTACTTCAGCCGTATTACTTAAAAAATTAATTAATAGAAGAGCGGTCTGCTCACTATTTAATCCTGTTCTACGTTTTCTTTGGCTGCCCCTGTCACCTGCGGCACATTAATATTTCCTCCATAAAAAATTGCATTCAGAAAAAGCTTGTTGGTCCCATACCAGGTACCGCGGAAATTAGGATTGTCGCTGAACATGATCACCCTCCCACTACCCTCGCCTCCAATTAATATGGAAGCCGAATTCTTAATTTTCTTCAACGTAGTAGTATGCACATAACCACCAATCAAAGGATCTGCTGTGTATTGTGCTACCGTGCTGTAAGGATTAGTGCTGGGTAGCAGAAAAGTCAATCCGTTTCTGTAAACTGATACTTTCCTGTTGGTGAATCCAAAACCAATAGGATGTGTTGTATCAAGGTCAACCCGAAAGATAGAACCACCCATGCTTTTTGCTCCTTCTATATGCACTGCCATATCAAAATCCTGGCGGGCGGGAATTCCTTTGGCGCTGTCAACCGGTAATAATTTTTCTTTTGTAAATCCATTTTTTATGGCCCACTCCGTTCCTGTTTTTATAGTTATCAGTGTATTGCCGCTTTGCACCCAGGCTTTTA
>JBKJLR010000136.1:0-7485 GCA_046596865.1 Chitinophagaceae bacterium | reverse complement strand
GAAAAATTTTCTCCATGAAACCAGGCTTTACTCCATTTCTTATATACTATGGAATTAAACAAACCGGCTTCCGTTTCCCAAAAACACCAGGTACGATCGTTCCTTTCCTTCCTCTCTTTATCAATAATCAAAATTTTTTTATTGCCAAATTGGCCGGAGCTAATCATATGTACGGCAAGACTCAGCCCGGCGCAGCCTGCCCCGGCAATAATATAATCGTAGTCTTTTCCCGGCCCATCGGTAGAGAACATGGATTCAGGCATACATTGGTTTAATAATAATAATTAAAACAGAAAGATGATAGTGAAGTTAAAACTTCCGGCAATACTCTTATTCCATGGTGAGGGTTTCCGCTTCCGGAGCATACTGAACTTTCTTATTGCCAGCCATCAGTTTTTTATCACGGCGGATCTTTTCCCAATATTTTTTATGTACATACAACATTCCAAAACTTTCTCCCTGTTGCTTATTTAAATGCTTGTGGTGCATTTTATGTGCCCACCTGATTGCTCTTACATAAGTATTGTTACTGCGTGTTAGCCATTTAAAACGCTGATGAATAATAACATCATGTACCATGAAGTACGCAAATCCATACGCCATAATACCAAAACCAATCGCCTGTTGCCACCATATATGATTATATGTGCCGGATAATATCAATAAAATACTTGGTATGGCAAAAATGACAAAGAAAGCAGCATTCTTTTCAAAAAAACCCGGCTCAATCTGGTGGTGATCCCGATGGAGGTACCAGAGAAAACCATGCATGACAAACCGATGGGTACACCAGGTTATTCCCTCCATTATTAAAAATGTCCCTAATAGCACTAATATGTAATAAAGAATAATCATCCTGATGCAAAATTAAACTCTTTAAGCGACTTTATCTTTATACCGCTGATTCCACCAGGCTTCAATTTTTGGAAAAGCAAGTTGAAACCAGGCTGTGTATTTTTGAGGTTGTGTCTGCAGGTTCTGATGGATTTCCATAACCTCTTTATAGCAAAAATCCATTACTTCTCCCTTGTTAAAATCAATATTGCCTTCATACTCCCCTGCAAAAACATGATCGAATTCATGCTCGGTCAAACCATTTTCAAAATCAACAGTATAAACAAAGTCAAATATTTTTTCTATTGGTGTTTCAAAACCTAACTCTTCTTTCAATCTCCTTCTTGCAGCAGTATCGGTTGCTTCTTCCGGCAAAGGATGGCTGCAGCAGGCGTTTGTCCATAATCCACCACTATGATATTTATTCAGAGCTCTTTGCTGTAAGAGCATTTCTCCCTTTGTATTAAAAATAAAAATGCTGAACGCCCTGTGCAGCATACCTTTTTCATGGGCTTCCATTTTTTCCATGGCACCAGTTTGCCTGTCATTAACATCCACCAATATTACCTGGGTCAGCTCCATATTAAATTAAGCGTAATTGATTTTTTACTCCTGCCCTGAAGATGATCATCGCTTTGCGGTAATTCGGAATACGGATCCTTTCTTCGAGTACCCGGGCCGGTTCCATCTGTTTTATTTTTTTAAATAAAGACAAATAATATTTGTAGGCTACATACACACCAAACCTAGCTTTTAGCGGAAGATTTATAATGCCGTAGTAAGCCAGACTGAAATCATTATGGATGTCTTCTTCTATCCTGCTTTTATCCTGTTCTGTAAAATTATTAAAATCACAGCCGGGGAAATAGATTCTGGCTAGTCCATTAAAATCTGATTTTATATCCCGCAGGAAATTTACTTTTTGAAAAGCTGCTCCGAGTGACCGGGCAGAGCTTTCCAATTTTCCGTACAAAACTTTGTCACCCTCGCAAAAAACATAGAGGCACATCAGGCCTACAACTTCTGCAGAACCGAAGATATATTCCTTGTACCCTTCACAATCGTAAGATTTTTTATTCAAATCCATTTCCATACTGTGAAAAAAAGCATCAATAAGCTTATGGTCAATACCAAATTCATTTACGGTACGCTGAAAACTATTTAATATGGGATTCAGGCTTATACCCCTTTCAAATGCATCATATGTGTCTCTTTTAAACTGCTCCAATAAAAAAGATTTATCGTAATCATGGAAAGTATCAACTATTTCGTCTGCCAGCCGGACAAAACCATAAATATTAAAAATAGGTTTCCGCAAATCCTTATGCAGCATACCAATAGCAGAAGAAAACGAAGTACTATAGTTCTCCGTTACAATGCGGCTGCAATTTTCGCTGGTAGTATGAAATAACTGAAGCATTACTTTGTAAAATAAGAAATTTATCGCATTAACTTAATTAGTTGTTTGGCCACTACTTCTCCACTTATCAAACTCGGTGGAACACCAGGTCCCGGAACAGTCAACTGACCTGTATAAAACAAGTTTTTAACTTTTTTGCTTTGACAGGCGGGTCTGAATATAGCGGTTTGCCATAATGTATTGGCCAAACCATAAGCATTCCCCCTAAATGAATTATAATCATGTACGAAATCACTTACTGAATAGGTTTTTTTATATATCACAGAATCAAGAATCGATTCACCCAGGTGTTTTTCCATTCTTTTGGCAATTATCTGGAAATATTTTTCCCTAAGCTCATCTGTATCTTCCTCTAATCCTGAAGCTACTGGTATCAGGAAAACAATATTTTCACATCCGGGAGGTGCTACAGATTCATCGGTCAGAGAACAAACACTTACATAAAAGAGAGGATCAGCCGGCCATTTCGGATCCTTATAAATTTCTTTACCATGTTGTTCAAAAGAAACATCAAAGAACAAGGAGTGATGAACGGGCTGTTTCAATTTTTTATTCAACCCGATATAATACATTAAACAGGAAGGAGCCATCACCCTTTTATTCCAGTATGCATCAGAATAGCTGCGGCATTCTTCCGGTAATAATTGTGTTTCGGTAAAATGATAGTCGGCACCGCTAATAATAGCGTCAACCCGGTAAATGTCCTTATTGGTTGATACTGTTTTCGCTGTCTTACCCTGAACTAATATTCCTTTTACTTCTTCTTCAAAATGAAATTGCACTCCAAGCTCTAATGCCAGTTTATACATTCCATCCACCACCGAATACATTCCGTGTTGCGGATACCAGGTGCCACTTTTTATGTCCGCATAATTCATCAGGCTATACAGGGCCGGTGTATCTTCTGGTAATGCACCAAGGAAAAGAACGGGAAATTCCATCATCTGACGGAGCTTTGGATGGGTAAAGTATTTTGCAATATGTTTTTTAATGGAAGAGAAAACCTGGAGTTTAAAAATACCACTGATGGTCTTCCAGTCCATAAATTCAGTAAGTGAACGGCTGGGTTTATATACCAGGTTATTCACTCCTGCTTCATATTTATAAGCTGCTCCCTGTAGATACTTTTCTAATTTATCCCCACTCCCCGGTTCTAATGATTCAAAAATTTTTTTCAGTTCTTCAAAATCAGCCGGGATATCTGTATAGCCATCATTCCAATAGATACGATACGAAGGGTCGAGACGATGAAGAGAATAATAATCTGAAACTTTTTTACCAAACTGAGCAAAATACCTTTCAAACACATCGGGCATCCAATAAAAGCTGGGGCCCATATCGAAGGTAAATCCATTTTCTTTTAATTGCCTTGCCCGTCCTCCGGGAGTTTTATTTTTTTCAATTACTGTAACCTGCCAGCCTTCCTTAGCCATAAAAGAAGCTGCGGATAATCCGGCAAATCCACTACCAATAACAATCACAGATTTTTCAGCCACAGCAAAAAATTTAATACCGGCTGATTTGTTCCTTCAGAAGTTTCCTGGCAAAGTGGATCCTGCTTTTGATGGTACCCAGCGGCTCATATAATACTTCAGCTATTTCATTATACTTATAACCATCAAAATACAATAAAAAAGGTGTTTTGAATATTTCAGGTAACTCCTGTATAGCCTTTTTTATTTCTTTTATCCGCAAATCACTTTCCGCTACATTACTTACTGTGGCCTGTTTCAAATTGATCAGGTAATCGTTAGGTGTACTGTCGAAGATGGTTTTTTGTTTAGCTTTTCTACGGTAATCGTTAATAAAAATATTCCGCATAATGGTGAATAACCAGGCTTTTATATTAGTACCTACATTATATTTCTCCTTATTGGCTAAAGCCTTATAAAGAGTTTCCTGGTAAAGATCATTGGCAGCCTCGGTGTCTCTTGTCAAATTGATGGCAAAAGGCTTGAGGAAATCCGCATTACTCAGCAGCATTTCATTGAACTCAAGGTTTGACATAATACTTCTTGTTTAATTATTATGACGTAAAGTTAAACATAATTTTGAGCCCACCAAAACTATTTTTATTTATTTACGGTTAAAATATATTGCCAGACTGAAACCCTTTGCTAAATCAGTAAAGGGTAATATTGTGCCGGAGCACCGCCGAAATGGTTTAAAGAGATGAGAGATATTCCATTACCTCCGAAAGTGACTTCTTAAATTGAACGGAAGGTGGGACCTTCTTTTTATAGGATTGGGTCAATTGGCCCGAAATAATAGTGCTGACTGTACCAAACCTCAGCTGAACATTATGGAGAAATTTTTCAAAATTGAAGTTTGAGCCGGTAGCCGTAAGGTGAGTAAAAGCAATATCCGGATTTTTCAGCCTGATAACATGTTCAACATCCTTTACGGGGACATTGGCTCCCAAGTATAATGTTTTTGCTCCCCTGCTTTTTAATATATAATACATGAACAGTAAACCCAATTCATGATGCTCTCCCTCCGGCAGAAACAGTAAAAATGTTTTATCCAGCTTAATATGAGATACAGTAGTCTCTATACCCACAATTAATTTCTGGCGGATGATATTGGTAACAAGGTGTTCCTGTGCCGGGTTTACATGGCCTGTTTGCCAGAGAATACCAATTTTTTCAAGGAAAGGGAAAATGATTTGTATAACCGTTCTTTCAATTCCTTTTGCTGTTATATAATTGGCGATGATCTTTTCAAATTTCTCCATCTCTAAGTCAATCATTTCCTGCACCATATCATTGATGATCCGTTCTTGTATAGCACGGGCATCTCCAAGTGTCAGAATTTTTTCCCGTATTTCCTGTGGCTGCATCCTGTCAATATGAGAAATTTTAAAGCCATACTTATTTAACAGGGCAATATTGAGCACTGTTTTGAGCTCATCATTACTATAATAGCGGATATTAGTATTGGTACGATGTGGTTTCAGAAAATTGTATCGCTGCTCCCAAATACGTATGGTGTGGGCCTTAATGCCGGAAAGATTCTCAAGATCCTTTATGGTAAATGCATTCATAACGGAGATAAAAACAATCTTCCATAAAAAAAGTTCAACCGGCCGGTTAAACTCCTGAACAAATAACTTTGGAAAAAATCTTTATAACTCCAGGTTCTTGATTTTACCGCTATCCAGCAATTTCATCAGCGGGGTAGCGATAACAGGATTATGAAGTGCATCCAGGTGGCGGTCATGGTGGAGGTCAGTCCCGATCAAATCATAATGCCCTTTTTTAATAAGATACTGCGCTAACTCCTGAACTGACTTTCCATAATATCCACCCAATGAAAGCAAATTGAGCTGGAATAAACATCCAATATCTTTTAGCTCTTCATAAAATTCCTTATTCTGGTCAAGGTAAATATACCTTTCAGGGTGAGCTATTACGGGCTGATAATTTTGCATCTGCATGTCAAACAAAATATCTTTCAGGCCATGTGTCCGATAGGCCATGGAAAATTCTACCAATACCATGTTACCGCTGATAGTTAGCAACGGTGTGTTATTTTTTATCAATCCAGCTGTGTAATCATCCAAAAAATATTCAGCCGCTGCATGTATTTCAACGTTCAACCCTTCCGACTTTACTGCTTCCCTGACGAGTTCCAATTTTTGCAAAATAATTTCACTGGTGTTTTTATACATATCCCACATGATGTGCGGCGTGGTAACGAGTTTAGTATAACCCAGCTGCGTCATCCCTTTTATCAGCTTCAGGGAAGTTTCAATATCTGTAGAGCCGTCATCAATCCCCGGAAGCAGATGAGAATGCATATCCGTCTTCAGGACACCCAGGTCAACTTTACCCAAGGCCGGTTTTGATTTGGAAAAAAAGTTAAACATTTTTGTTAATGAGCAAAAATACTTTTTATTGATTAGGTGGATAGTTAAAAATTAAAATGCTCTTTTGGGTAAGGTGGGAAACACTTTATAAACCAAATTGCTTTTGGGGAAAATCACATACCAGGCTGTAAGAAACATTATCATAAAATCAGTGTAAAAATTCAGGTGCTGCTGGTACCATATTTCCAAAGCGCCTTTGTAAGGCAATATTACATCCCTGTAACATTCATGTGGTGGCAGTTTGCTTTGCGTTATTATTAACTCTTCATCCCTGAACAGGATAGAACCAATACCGGTAAGACCCGGCTGTGCATTGTACACTTTCCCCTTCATTTCATCAGAGTACCTGTCAAACCCAACTTTCATTAGCGGTCTTGGACCTACAAAAGACATATCGCCAATAAAAATATTTATCAATTGTGGTAATTCATTCAGCTTGCTTTGCCGAAGAAATCTTCCGATGGCTGTAATGCGGGAATCTTTTCTCACCGTTACATCTCCATGCCCCATATTAGGACTATTTTTCAGCATGGTTGCAAATTTCCAGATATAAAATATTTTATTCTTATACCCTACTCTTTCCTGCCGAAAAAAAACTTCATGCTCCCCTGTCAGTAATAACAAAATAATAATAGGAATAAATAATGGCAGCAGGATAATAATAGCCAACAGAGAGAAAACAATATCAAAAAAACGTTTTACCAGATTGTACATAATAGCCTCCTCTCAACCTCCTGGCGAGGAGGCAACCAGGGCATCGCCGTGGCTTATTTGAAATTTTTTTTAAGACATTCACACCGCACTTACCCGATTGCATTTTTAATCTCCCGTACTACTATTGCCAGTTCTTCATCTGTAATACTTGTGGAAGAAGGAACACTGAGACATGTATTATAAATATAATCAGCATTTTCTTTCTCCTGTATATATACACAGTCCTTATACATCGGCAATTTGTTCATCGGCATCCAGAAACGGCGGCTTAATATTTTATTTGCATTCAAATGATCCAGCAACTCCTTTTGCTTATTAGTTTGTATGGTAAACAGCCATCCATTGGTTTCCACCTCGGGTAACTCCTGCTGAAAACTAATATCTGCAACACCTGTCAGTTCTTTTTTATAAAAGGCCACACATTCCTTTTTCCTCTTAATAAAAAAAGGTAAAAGTTCCATTTGCCCAACACCGATGGCTGCCAGAACATTTACCAGGCGGTAATTATATCCCACTTCATCATGATAATATTCATCAGCACTGGCTTTGGCCGTGGTAGTTAAATGCTTTGCTTTTTTTGCCAATGCCTCATCATCTGTTACAATTACGCCACCCCCGCCGGTAGAGATAATTTTATTACCATTAAAAC
>JBKJLR010000347.1:0-2524 GCA_046596865.1 Chitinophagaceae bacterium | reverse complement strand
GTATCATGACGATGTTTTGTATTACCAAACCACATTAAGTAATTTGACAAACATCGTTGCCAGTCAGAAGTTTTCATCCGATTCGCTTTTACAATTAATCAAAGCTAATTATCATTTCAAAGATTAACCTATGGAAGTACACCATCATGCACACCCTTCGCAAAGCTCAGGACACCGAAAAAAATGGACCCACTATTTCTGGGAGTTTCTCATGCTGTTTCTTGCTGTGTTCTGCGGATTTCTGGCAGAAAATAAACGGGAGCACATCATTGAACACCAACGGGCAAAAGTATATGCGGCCAACCTGTACGAAGAATTGAAAATGGACACCGCCAGCTTAAATACTATCATTGATAATAATAATAGTACTATCGGAAAACTGGACAGCTTTTGCCTGTTTAGTGCAGAAAAAGAAAAACGCAATATCACCAATGGCATATTGTATTACTACAGCCAGTACACCACCTCTGTAGAATTTTTCGCTTCCAATAATACCACGATTGAACAACTGAAAGGTTCCGGCAACCTAAGGACTATGCCCAATACAATAGCTCAAAAAATAAGTGCCTATAGTAAAAAACTAAGCACCCTTGAAAATGAATACCAATTATCAAGAACAGAATTTGAAAAATTAGAAGCCCTGTATTTTAAAATCTTTGATGGCTATACAACGGTGCATTTTATTTCCGATGCAGATACGCTGAATACACTAAGCAGAGATTCTGTTTTTAAGCTAAATTTTCCGTTTATCAATGATGACCCTAAATTGATGAAAGAGTTTACCGGCTGGTTAAAGTTTGAAAGTTCCATTTATAAAAACCAGAACAACCGATACCATATACCATTGCGGCAAACGGCTACAGAATTAATAGCCTTATTAAAAAAAGAATACCATCTCAAATAAATATTATGGAAGTACATGCACATTCTCATACACCACGTAAAAAATGGACACATTATTTCTGGGAGTTTTTTATGTTATTCCTGGCCGTATTCTGTGGTTTTTTAGCAGAATATAAATTAGAGCACCTGATTGAAAAAAGAAAAGAAAAAAAGATAATATCAGCATTGTATGCAGATATAAAAAAGGACACCGCTAATTTAAATGATATTATATACCGGTACATACCCGAGCATTCCGCCTGGGAAGATTCAGCAGAAATGTTTATTCTATCGTTACCCATAAAAGAAAATGACAGGAAAATAGCCCTTGCGCTTGTAAACGCCACCAATTGGAATTTTTATTCTCCCCCGCAGGTTTCATTAGAAATACTTAAAAGTTCAGGCACCTTTAATTTAATAGAAGATGAAGACCTTAAATCAGAAATTATAAATTTAAACAATCTTATAAATACATACATAAATTATAGCCAGTTTACCCTTGCTGCACAACATGCTTTGGATACAACTACCGCCGGTATGATGAGTATGCCATCGTTACGATTAATCATTGCAAATGTGTATGCCAAAACAATTGCTCAATATGGGTCTATTACAGATAAAGATCTGCCACCAGGAACTCTTTTAACTGCATATGATAAAAATGTATATCTGAATTTTATAAAAAAGCTACATGGCATGGATTATCTTCTTCATGATCTGCTTGGTTTATACCAAAAAATATTGAAAGAAGAAATTGAATTATTAACTGTATTAAAGAACGCATATCATATAAAATAATATTATGGAAGTACATGCCCACTCCCATCCTTCGACAAGCTCAGGACACCGAAAAAAATGGACCCATTATCTCTGGGAATTTATTATGCTTTTTCTTGCAGTGTTCTGTGGTTTCCTTGCTGAAAACCAGCGGGAACATTATGTAGAGCATCAACGTGAAAAAAAATACATTCAGGCACTCACCAGCGACCTGGAGGCAGATATCAGCCGGCTGAAAACTATTATTCAACTAAGAAATGAACGGGCCCCGCTGCTCGATTCATTCATCATCTTATTAAATAGTAATGATGCGCTGCAACATAGCAACGATCTGTATTATTACAACTCTTTTGCCACCCGGGGTGTAGCCTTCCGGTTTACACCGGTAGATGGAACTATGCAGCAATTAAAAAATGCAGGCAATCTAAGGTTGGTCAGAAAATCTTATAACAGCGACAGTATTATTTCATACGATGTGTCTGTCAGGGCTTTTGCCTGGGGCACTGGGGATGAAGAAGAAATTATGCGTACTTACCGGAATATTGCAGAAGGCATTTTTGATGGGGTGGTATTAAACAATATGCGGGATGAGGATAACAATGTAAACCGTATTAGCTATAATCCTGCACTGCGATTGACTGAAGATGCAAAATACCGGCTCAATTACCGGATTCATATGTTAACCGTCTTCAATAAAACCATGCGGCTGGAGGCAAAACGTTTGTTGGCAAAAGCAACGAACCTCATCGAGTTGCTGAAAAAAGAATATCACCTGGAATAAAAGAAGTTACGAGTGATGAGTTGTGAGTTACGGGTAAAAAAAATTACAAACAATAAACTATAAAGCCCAAACTATTTATGGAAG
>JBKJLR010000331.1:0-9790 GCA_046596865.1 Chitinophagaceae bacterium | reverse complement strand
TAAAAATTACTTCGTAAACCTAAACCCGGCGAACTCGCCGATATATTTCTATTTAGGCAAGATACTGCTGGCTCAAACAACGCCGGCTTCTTAAGGGTTTACTATGTAATTTTCTTAACGCCATTTTTTCGATGCCAGGTGTCCTATCATTTTTGAGAACATTCTACCTAATCCAATAATGTAAATAAGGTATTCAAAACATGGGAATGACTATTGCTTTTAAGATACCTTCTTTACTTTTCATACTCTGTACCTTCGCCACATGGAAATCATCTCTACTGCATACATTATCAGCAGCCCATCATACAAGCAATGCCCCGCCCCGGATAAGCCAGAGTATGCTTTTATTGGCCGCAGTAACGTGGGCAAATCATCGCTGATAAATATGCTGACGAATAAAAAAGGATTGGCGAAAATATCTTCTACGCCGGGCAAAACACAGCTCATCAATCATTTTGAAATTGGATCATCCGACAAAAAAAAATGGTACCTGGTAGATCTTCCGGGTTATGGGTATGCTGCTACTGTTTCCAGGAAAGCAAGAAATAACTGGGGGAATATGATCGAATCGTATATCCGTAAACGGGAAAATCTCGTTTGTATATTTGTGCTGATCGATAGCCGGCATGATCCACAGGCAATTGACCTGGAGTTTATAAATCAATTAGGTGAATGGCAGACACCTTTTGTGCTGCTATTTACTAAGAGTGATAAGAACAAGCCGGGGGCCACCGATAGAAATTTATTAAAATTTATGGCCGCTTTGAAGAATAATTGGGAGGAAAGCCCACCACATTTTATTACTTCGGCCATTGAAAAGACAGGACGTAAACCTTTGCTGGACTATATTGGAGGACTAAACCGAAGTTTTACAAGGCTTTAGGGGAAAATACTCCCTATAGTTATTAGGATTTTACGTTTTATGTATTAATTTGCGGCTTATTAAACCCTGCTTATGAAATCATTCTTTTCTGAACGAAATGTGATGGTAATACTATTTGTGATGGTATTAGTTACGTTTTCCCTTGCACAGGAGGACAGCAAGAAAATTGAAAAAATGTCCACTGGCGTTAGTTTCTCTACTGCCGCCACCATGATCACAGAGCATATAGAGGCAACACCCCCGATACAAATTTTTTCCACGCCCCGGTATTAATAAGTTGTAAGTCATCCTGAAATCTCTCCTGATATAATTTTACGTCAGTTTCATATTCATGAAAAAACTCTTCTTGTTGATTGTCCTTTTTACCGGAATTGCCGGTTTTTCTCAACCCGGTAATAAAACAGATAGCAACCGGTTGAAAAAAGGGGAGAAGGTGAAAAAATTGGGTCTTACCGATTCAATGATTGATAAACTGTTGAGAATTAAAGACAGTGCTGCGATCGTCATTCAGAAGAAGGACAGCATTCTGCAACAGGAAAATATATCCCGCAGCATGAGCGGCATCCTGCAATTACAAAAAGATAGAAAGACTGAGCAGAAAAGAGCGGCTATAGTACGAATAGCTATTGGAGCTGCGTTTTTAATTTTATTGATTATTGGATGGAGAAGAAAGAAAAAATAGGAGAGGCCAATTCTACTCACTTCAGGAAGATAATATCAAGGAATTCCCACAGGGAAATGTTACCACCAAACACAGAATAATACTGGTTTGTATTTAGTGTTTAATTCACCACCTTATTAGCGCAACTACTACTGGCAAAAGCTTCCGGTTTGGCTTTAAAGGCAAAGCCCATACCGAGGATATAGCCCATTGCTTCTTTAAGCGCATCGTTACTCTTGAATTGGGGATTGGTGTTAATGTCAGCATGAACTTCCATGTCTACATTATACAAAGTAAACAAGTTGCAGAGTTCATAAGCAATCTCAATGCTCTTGGCCACTTCCATCAACATCCTTTCTTTTATAGTGAATTGATGACGGGTCTTCTCATTATGGATGAACATAAAACCGCCATGGCCTTCCCGCAGAAAAACAATAACGGTAGCAAATTCTGTTTCTTTTCCCTTTACCTGTGAGTCCGTTCCGATGCAGACTTTTAAACGAAATCCTTTTTGGGTTTCCCGTTTAATAGTATTCTCAACAGCCTCCAAAATGGGGAGTTCAATCGGGTCGCCATTAAATTTTCTCCAAAGCATAAAAAAGAGGTTTTCCCAAGTTACAGGAAAACCTCTGATTTACAATAGGGGTACGGATTATTGTCTGGCCTCAGGCCGGACGGGAAAAAGTTTATTGCTTTACAAATTTATCAACCCATTGCTCGCTGCCATTAGTAAACCGGATGATATACATGCCACCAGTAATGGTTGTGGTATTAATATTATTCAGTCCATTAGTGAGTTGTCCTTTGCTTATTATTTTACCATTAAATTCATAAATGGCATAGCTGTAAGTACCGGGACTGGTTACCACCACATTATTATTAGTGATATTGCTTACCAATTTTGGCCAATCTACTGAACCTGTGTTGCGAAGCGCAATGATATTGGAATAATACTGCCGGCCATTGTCGAATGTTACATTTAGTCTGTACTGGGCGGTTGTTGTTACATACGGTTTGTACATGAACGAACGCAAATCATTGGGTGATTCAGTTACCGGGCTGAAGTTTCTGCCATCTGTTGAAACTTCGAGTATTTGTTTTGTAACAGCTTCATCTGCTTCTATCACCCAGTTAAGCCTGTGTTTATCACTGACCAATTCTCCACGGAGTTCAAGCTTTCTCAATGGTAAAGTACCAAGAATGAAATTTCCCTGCAAAGCATACGAACCAAGACTGGCGTAGTTAGGGGCATAAATATTTCCTTTTCCTTCTACTTTCAGGTAATACGTTGCGTGGGTAAGTTGCGTATCCACCACGGAGCTAAGTAAAGTACCTGGATTATATACTCTTAATAATGTCTGTGAACTATTATATAAAGACACTTGTAAATCCAAATCGGATCCGGCATTACCCGTACCCACATTATAAGGAATAGCATTTAACAGGAACCGGCCTGTAGCAGGCGGAATAAACTTGATCATATCCTGGTCTGTACTTTGAGTTACTATGCCATTAACAGTAAATTGGTTGTTGACAAAAGGTGCACTGGTTGCTCCTGAAAAAGTAGAAGCAAAATCATCCGTACGGAAAGTGAAACCATTTCCACTGGTAATTACGGTAAGATCATTTTGTATAGAGCTGCAACTTATTGAGCTTTGACCACTATTCCAGAGTGTCAGGTTCTGATAATAGCCTGCTCCCATTATGGGGGCCCACCCAATTTCTCCTGTGCCCTGGCCGTAATTATATTCTGATGTTTTTACACAGCTTGCATCATAAACGGATTGATGCTGTAAATTCAATGTATGACCTGCTTCATGAGCGGTAGCTTCTGAAATATTCTTTACATTATAATTCAGTAAGGAAGTAAATACAAAACAGGGAGTGTCGTCGCCCCAGGTAAAGGAGCCAATAAAAGCTACACCACCTGATTGACCATACCATTCCCATGAAACTGTTGGGATTACCCTCATTCTTTTAGCAACAGGTGCTGCCAGGAATTTTGTTGAGTCTGTTGTTACATTCACATTGAACGGACGATAATCTTCTGCTACCCGGTTAAAGACGGTGGTAATCTGGGCATTGTCCAGGCCAGAAGCACCACAATAGATAGGGCCTGCGTAGTTCCAGGAAGTGCCCGTAACGGTGTGTCCGTCAAAGTCAATAAATATAACTGCTTGGGCAGATGGAAGGCTGCTGAGTAACGGTACCTGTGCATTGGTGCTAAATGCTCCTGCAAATGACACCGTCATTAGTAAGAAACGTAAAAGGTTTTTCATAACAAGGCGGATTTAATTGTTTTTCAAAAAGTACTATAGGATTGGATGTAAAAACGGACCATTAAATTTTTGTAATTATTTTTTATTCGTTTACAACTTCATTGAATTTTCTTTTTACCATTACCAACTGGTTGTTGATATTTTTCAATTCAAACAAGTCGCCATGCTGCATACTTATTATCCTTCCTGTGTAGGAGATGTTTCCATTTTCATCGCTGATCCTGGAGATAGTTAAGACGGCACCATTGAAATTAGCAGAACGAACTACCACACTTTGAATGGTATTATTGTATTTACTGACAGAGGACACTACCTGGCCGTCGAACCGGAATGACACTACGTCTGATAAATTCAGGGTAACAGTACGACCGGTTTCTGCACTAAACAAACTGGTAATATTATCAACGTTTACCGGAAAATTATCCGGCATACTCTGAAACATTGTTGGTTTGTTGGGATTGGGTTCATTAATCGGGATGCTGTTAGTTTGCGCAGAAGAATACAAACTGACAAGCGGGATGGTTACGCATAAAGCGATGGTACGAAGGTTTTTCATTTGAGCATTTTTTTAAGGTCAATAGGATATTGTTCAGCAACCTGGATTTGTGGTTGCAGTTATCAGTGGGGTACGGTGATACAAGGTTTGTGAAAGTTTGTAAAACATCCAAACAACAGTAGAAAGAAATGAAAAGATAGAGGACTAGTACCCCGGTGCAATCGTAAAAGCCCGGAAAAGAAATTGGTTATCTACTATAAAAAATGGTTTCTCTGTCTTGTTGCGAATAGACAGGCCTGTAGTTTTACTAAATGGAGAAATGTTTCTTATTGGATATATTAATACTGGTTAGTACTTAGCATAACTAATGTGCAGGCTTCAATGGGCAGAATACCTTTTTGTTTTGCCAGCGCAGCTAATTCAGCATTTTCAGCACCGGGATTGAAAATGATGCGTTTTGGTTTTAAGGAAAAAATATAATCATAATATTCCTTCTGGTGTTGCTGGTTCAGGTACAAGGTGACAGTGTCAATGCCGTCAAATTGTTTTTTATCCTTTTCCACAATAACATCTCCTACCTGTGTAAGTTTCCGTCCGATTGCCACAACAGGATATCCATGTCTTCGCAGACGCTGAATAGCCAGGTGGCTATAGCGGGAGGGGTTATCAGAGGCACCCAGTACAAGTGTTTTCTTTTCTTTCATTGTGTAAATCTATATTGAAATTCAGCTTTGTAAAGGCTTACTTATAACAGGTCACTATTTAAAAAATTTCATCATAGTTCCCAGGAACCAGCTTTCTTCAGACTTGATCATCATATCCAGTGTTTTATCAGCCTGACGCCCCAGTTTTTTAATACTGCTTATGGTATCAACAAATATTTTTACATTTTTATCTCTTTTATCACCTTCCACTTCTTCCAGTTTATCTAATAGTTGAAGCATGGGTTCCAGTTCCCGTTTCTTTCTTTCTTTTACAATTTGCTTTACCACTTTCCATATATCTTTTTCGGCAGTAAAATATTCTTTTCGTTCGCCGGATAATAATATTCTTTCCACCAGCCCCCAGTTGATAAGCTCCCGGATATTCATATTGGTATTGCCGCGACTGATGTTCAGTTGTTCCATCATATCATCCTGTGTCAGGGGGTCGGCACTAATCAATAGCAGGGCATGAATCTGCGCCATCGTCCTGTTAATGCCCCAATGAGTTCCAAAGGCTCCCCAACTACTGATGAATTGTTGTCTTGCTTCTATCAATTTCATAACTACAAAACTAAGATGTCAATTTCGAATTTTCAATAATATTTGAAAACTTAATCTGCACCTCCTTTTTCCTTAAAAAAATTGCTAAATCACTAACTTGCTGCTATGAAAAAATTATCACTGGTACTGAGCTTTATTGTCATTTCTTTTTTTTCTGAAGCGCAGTTAAAACCATTTCGTTTCGCTTTTATCTCTGATACACATATCGGTTCACCCAACGGATCCCCCGAAGAGGACCTTCGGCGGACAGTCAGGGATATTAATGCGATGACAGATATAGCTTTTGTCGTTCTTACCGGTGATATCACCGAGCTTGGCACAAATGAAGAGTTGAAGCTGGCTAAGCAAATATTAGATAGCCTTCATGTTAAGTGGTACATTATTCCCGGAAATCATGATACAGGATGGAGTGAAAGTGGTGGTGTAATGTTTACCACTGTTTTTGGCTATGATAAATTCAGCTTTGAATATAACGGTATTCGTTTTTTGGGTTGCGCCTCAGGGCCTTACCTCCGTATGAGTGACGGCCATGTGCCCCGCAATGCAGTAAACTGGCTGGATGAAGAACTTAAAAAAATAAATCCGCAGCAACCTGTCATATTTCTCAATCATTATCCTATCGATAATGGATTGGATAACTGGTATGAAATAACTGACCGGCTTCGTCAGTATAATACCTGGGCAATCCTATGTGGGCACGGTCATGCTAATAAAGCTATGAATTTTGAAGATATACCGGGAGTGATGGGTCGTTCTAATCTCCGGGCTAAGGCACCTGTTGGTGGATACAACCTGGTTGATGTAAGGACCGATTCCATGGTGTTTACAGAAAGAAGACCAGGCCCCGATAGCTATCGGGGGGAAACATTAAAGTCATGGACGGGGGTAAAGATTGAATCAAGACAGTATGTAAAGGATAAAAAATTTACCCGGCCCGACTATAGTGTTAATAATAAATACAGCGGGGTAAAAGAGAAATGGAGATTTTCTTCCGATGCCAATATTATTTCAACTCCGGCTGTGAGAGGCGACAATGTAATAGTGGGCAACCAAAATGGAAAAATGATCTGTCTTTCATTAAAGACTGGTAAGCAAAAATGGGCCTATCAAACGGACGGTGCTATTTTTTCTTCCCCGGCAGTTTCAGCCGGAAACGTCGTATTCGGTTCAGGAGACGGTAGTATTTATTGCCTTGAAATGAAAACGGGAATGTTGAAATGGAAAACCGAGATGAGGGCTGCAGTTCTCGGCGCACCATTGATAAGTGGTGATGTAGTATTCATCGGGAGCAGCGATCATACTTTCAGGAAATTAGATCTGGCCACCGGAAATGTTCTATGGAGTTTTACCGGACTGGACGGTCCTGTAGTAAGTACTCCCTTGTTGTATGAGGAAAAGATAATTTTTGGTGCGTGGGACAGAAATTTATATGCATTGGATAAAAAGACCGGAGTACTTGTATGGAAATGGAATAATGGTTCTTCTATACGGAATTATTCACCTGCCGCCTGCATTCCTGTGGCGCATAATGGCGTTGTTTATATAGTAGCTCCGGATAGGTTTATTACTGCTATTGATATATCAGATGGTAAAACTCTCTGGAGAAATAATGATGCAACTGTTCGTGAATCAATCGGAATTTCTGCCGATGGCAAATGGGTGTATGGAAAGACAATGCAGGATACCATTGTTGCTTACGCAACCAGCCGGGAAAAACAATCCGTTGCCTGGAAATTATTTTGTGGATTTGGTTACGAACATGTCCCATCTATGTTGATTGAAAAAGATGGCAGAGTTTTTTTTGGAACAAAGAGCGGCGTCGTGTATTGTATTGACCCCGTTCAGCAGAAAATAAACTGGGCATATAAAATTGATAACTCTATGGTTAATACCGTAAACGTTTTAAGTGCACAAACCCTTGTCGCTGCTACCATGGATGGTAAGATAGTGTTGTTTGAAAACAAAAAACTCAAATAATTATCAGGATGTAAACCGGTCGCTTTTTCTTTTCATATTAATTTGCTTGCTTATCATTCTTCCTGCTCCATTAAGTATCGTTAAAAAAGTAGCTATGCTTCCAACTACCAGGAGGACGTTGGAAAAACTGCCATCCAGTAGTTTTATTATTCCACTAAAAAGAAAAGAACAAAAGCCCGTTACTATAAATAATCCAGACCAGGAAAATTCATTCATTTCTTTTTCGTCCATCATTTTTAATTTTTTTAATTAAGGATACACTTTTCTTTCGTTTACGAACTATTGAATTGCCGCAACAAACCTGCCAGAGGATTGTAACAAAACAAAAAAGCTACCGGAAAGAGTAGCTTTACATGATTGACAGCAGTATAAATACTTTAGAACAGCATAGTGATCGGATTCTCCAGATATTTTTTAAAAGTTTGAAGGAACGCAGCACCGGTAGCTCCGTCTACACTTCGGTGATCACAGCTTAGTGTTATCTTCATCACATTGCTTACGGCAAACCCTGCATCTTTTTTCACTACTACTTCTTTTATTCTTCCCACCGCCATGATGCAGCTGTCAGGTGGATTGATGATGGCAGTAAATTCATCAATATCCATCATACCGAGGTTAGAGATAGTAAATGTGTTGCCGGTAAATTCAGCCGGCTGTAATTTTTTATTTTTTGCTTTGCCAGCCAGTTCTTTACTTTCAGCAGCAATTTGTGGTAGTGTCTTCTGATCAGCGAACCGAACTACCGGAACGATCAATCCATCTTCAATAGCCACAGCAATACCAATATGTATATGATTGTATCTTCTTATTTTATCACCCCCGTCCGTTCCGGCACGGGCGGGCATCCAGGATGCATTAACCGCTGGATGCTGACGAAGTGCCAACGCAGTCGCTTTTATTACCAGGTCATTAAAGCTGATTTTAGCGGGGCTTATTTCATTCAGTTGTGTTCTTGCCATCATGGCATTGTCCATATTTATTTCCATCGTAAGATAGAAATGCGGGGCACTGAATTTACTTTCTCCCAAACGCTTGGCAATGATGTTACGTATTTGCGAATTGGGAATGTCAGTATAACCTTCTTCGGTACTGCCAGTGAATACTGGTGGGGTAGCCATTTCCTTAGATACTGGTTGCTGGCTATTAGCTGCAGACTGTTTATAATTATCAATATCTGCTTTAATAATTCTGCCCCCATCTCCTGAACCACTGATCCCTTTTATGTCTATACCTTTTTCAGCAGCTAATTTTTTTGCTAATGGCGATGCCTTAACTCTACCGTTTTCTGTAGAAGAACCAGAAGCAGTAACTACTTGCGAAGTTTCAGCAATGTTTGAACTCTCAGGTGCTGACTCCTGACTCCTGACTCCCGACTCCTGACTCACCCCTCCACCTTTTATAGCAGCAATAATTTCATTCACATCTACTTTTTCTTTTTCGCCAATAATACAAAGCAAACCGTTCACCGGAATTTTTTCGCCTTTCTGTGCACCAATATGTAACAATGTTCCGTTCTTATAACTTTCCAACTCCATCGTGGCCTTATCGGTTTCTATTTCTGCCAGCACTTCACCTTTCTTTACAGCGTCGCCTACATTTTTATGCCAGGCTGCTATCACACCTTCTTCCATTGTATCACTCAATCGTGGCATCAATACCACTTCCTCCCTGTCTGCCGGCGAGGCGGGCATTTTCGAAACATCAATAGCAGGAGAGGAGGAAGCTGTTGGCTGACTTGTAGCAGGAACCGGGGATTCCTTTTTAGGTTCTTCTTTTTTTGCAGCAGCTGGTGTTTCTTTTTTAGCCTCTTGATTTGTTGCAGAAGTCTCCCCACCTTTTAGCAACGATGAAATATCTTCCCCGGCTTTGCCAACGATGGCCAGTAGATCATCTACCTGAATTTTCACACCTTTATCACCCCCGATATGCAACAGGGTGCCATCTTTATAGCTTTCCAATTCCATTGTGGCTTTATCGGTTTCTATCTCAGCAAGGAGGTCTCCTTTCTTTACTATATCTCCAACCTTTTTATGCCAGGCAGCTATCACACCTTCTGTCATGGTGTCGCTTAGTCGGGGCATCAGAATCACTTCGGCCATTGCCTTTTAATTTTCGTCGAAATTAAGGTAAAATGATGAATGGTTGACAGGTGTACCGATAGCAATAGGGATGCGAATAAAACTAATAATCCAGCTCCAGCTTCAGCCGGTCTTTTAGTTCCTTTACCAA
>JBKJLR010000244.1:0-3936 GCA_046596865.1 Chitinophagaceae bacterium | reverse complement strand
GCCACCAATGAAACGGTTGAAATTTGGAATACCAGGGATACCTTGTATTATTACTATGGCAATCATTGCAGGCTTTGGCCAGAATATTTTTTACATCTGCCGGAATGCCGAAAGCATGACCGATATAATTGGGTTGTAGTCCATCCGCTTTATTTTTTTTAGGATGAATGAACTGAATAACAATAAGAGCAATCAATAATATTATCAGGATTTTTCTTATCATACCAGCCCTTTTTTAGTAAAAATATACATTAATCAATTAGTACATCCCCTGTCATTTCCCCGGGAATTTTAATACCCATCATCGTTAAAATAGTAGGGGCAATATCTCCCAACTTTCCCGCCTTAATAGTTCCTTTCCATTCGTTATCAATTATAAACAAAGGAACAGGGTTTAATGTGTGGGCTGTATTGGGTGAGCCATCTGCATTAATCATATAATCTGAATTGCCATGGTCAGCAGTAAGAAAGATCGTGTAACCATTTTCCAAACCGGCAGTGACAATACGTTCTACACATTTATCAACAGTTTCTGCCGCTTTTATGGCCGCAGACCAGATGCCGGTATGCCCCACCATATCAGTATTGGCATAGTTCAGGCAAATGAAATCGGCTGTTTTGTTTACAATCTCGGGAATCAATGCATCAGTGAGTTGATAAGCACTCATTTCAGGTTGTAAATCATAAGTGGCTACCCTGGGAGATGGCATCATCAATCTTTTCTCTCCTTCAAATACTTTTTCCCGGCCTCCACTGAAAAAGAAAGTAACATGCGGATACTTTTCTGTTTCGGCAGTACGGATTTGTTTCAAGTGATGCTTTTCCAGAATTTCTCCAAGGGTATTATTTAAATTGTCTGTTTCAAAAATAACATTGACATTTTTGTAAGTATGGTCATATTCTGTCATCGTTGTATAATTCAGCAACATTTTTTTCATAGCAAATTCAGGAAAATCTGTTTGTGTCAGCACTTGTGTTATTTCCCGGCACCTGTCTGTGCGGAAATTAAAACAGATAACTACATCACCATCTTTTATGGTGGATAAAGGCTGTTGCCCCTCATCGATAATAATAGTTGGTTTAATGAATTCATCGGTTATATTATCAGCATAGGAATTTTCTACCGCAGCAATCGCATCAGTTGCTTTTGCACCAATTGCATTTACCAACGCATCATACGTCAGTTTCACCCTTTCCCAACGTTTATCCCGGTCCATAGAATAATAGCGACCGCTGACGGTGGCAATTTTACCAACGGAAGTGTTTAGATGTTGCTGAAGTTCTGTTATAAATCCTAATCCGCTTTTGGGGTCACAATCACGGCCATCAGTAAAGGCATGGATAAAAACATTTTCCAGATTTTCTGTCTTACATACGTCAATAATAGCTTTCAAATGGTTGATATGGGAATGAACACCCCCATCACTTACCAAACCCAAAAGGTGGAGGGCCTTATTATTGCTTTTGGCAAAACGAATTGAATCCAGCAGTGTTTCATTTTTCAGAAAAGAGCCATCCCTGATGGCTACATTTATTCGTTGTAGCTGCTGGTAGACCACCCTGCCTGCGCCAATATTAAGATGACCTACTTCTGAGTTTCCCATTTGTCCCTCTGGCAGCCCTACGGCTTCTCCGCAGGTAATCAGCGTCGTATTAGGGTATTTTGCATATAAAGACTTTGTAAAGGGCACATGGGCGTTTTGAATAGCGTCTGAAGAAGCAACTTTCCCCAATCCCCAGCCGTCCATGATGATGAGAATGATTTTTTTATGCGACATTTTATTAACAGTTTAAAAGTAGTATAAATCCATTCATTTTTTAGGGCAATTGCTCATCCGTACCCTGTAAAACTACATTCAATTGGCCTATTTGCCAGTTACAATGGGTAAAAAACTGCTGGTTTATAGTAGTTTAGTACCAGGAAAGCATTCCTCTTTAGTGTGGCATGTTTTTAGAGTAATATAGATTGAAAACTTATTTATTATGAAACGCTTATTCTCAATGTTACTTCTTGGTTCAATTTTGATGCTGTCTGCATTTACGGCACAAAATAGAATAGACGAAGTTATTGCTGCATTACGTTCAGGTAACTCTGTACAGTTGGCGGGTTACTTCGACGAGAATGTAGAAGTCACCTTACCTGATAAAAGTGATAGCTACAGCAAGGCGCAAGCCCAGCTTATTGTAAAGGATTTCTTTGGCAATAATGGGGTAAAAGGGTTTGAGTTAAAACACAAAGGTGATTCCCCCAGTGGCCACTTCTGTATAGGTATTTTGCAAACTAATGCGGGTAACTTCCGTACTAATGTTTTTATGAAAATAAAAAATGGGAAAGAAGTGGTAAAGGAAATCCGCTTTCAGCCAATAGAATAAAACAATTTCAAAATACTTTCAAAGCCTTCCTGATTTAACAGGAAGGCTTTTTATTTTTGCAGCTATGAATTCTGATGAACAACTGAATCACCTGTTAGACGAGGCGCTAAAAGAAGATATTGGTGAGGGAGACCATTCCACTTTGTCAAGCATTGGTACTGACGCAAAAGGGAAAGCCATTTTGAAAATAAAACAAGACGGCATACTGGCGGGTATGCAAGTGGCAGAAAAAATTTTCAATTATAAAGAACCTGCATCTGTTTTTACTCCTTTTAAAAAAGATGGAGATGAAATGAAGTATGGTGAAAAAGCTTTTGAAGTGGAGGCCTTGGTGCATACTATTTTGCAATGTGAAAGATTAGTGTTGAACTGCATGCAACGCATGAGTGGCATAGCCACGTTGACAAGACAATACACAGATAAACTCAAAGGTTACAAAACAAAGCTGTTGGATACCAGGAAAACAACCCCCAATTTCCGTTTGCTGGAGAAAGAAGCAGTACGGATTGGAGGTGGCGTAAACCATCGGTTCGGGTTATACGATATGATAATGCTGAAGGATAATCATATCGACTATTGTGGTGGTATTGAAAAAGCAATTGAGAAAGCAGCAACATATGTAACAACAGTAAAACCGGGGTTGAAAATAGAAGTAGAAACAAGAAATATCGACGATGTAAAAAAAGTAATAGCTATGGGCAAGGGAAAAGTATTCCGGATCATGCTGGACAATTTTCAGCCGGAACAAATAATGGAAGCCGTAAAACTAATAGGGGAAGACTTTGAAACGGAAGCCAGCGGTGGTATCAATCTTGAAAATATTGAGGAATATGCAAAAACAGGAGTGGACTATGTAAGTGTGGGTGCATTGATACACCAGGCACAAAGTTTGGATTTAAGTTTGAAGGCCTCCCCTGAACTTCGTTCGTAACCTTCGCTATGCTTGGTTACCTCCAAAGGAGGGGCTTTAGCCTCCTAAAATTTAGAGATTTACTATGAATAAGAAAAGCAAACCAGATATACGAGGATTCGTTTATAGTACAGATCCTGATTTTTCTTTTAAAGAAGAACCATCAACTTCTGAAACGCTGCCGCCTGCACAACAGAAACTGAAAGTAAGATTAGATACAAAACACAGGGCGGGCAAAGCTGTTACATTGGTAACTGGCTTTATTGGAAAACAAGAAAACCTGGAAGATTTAGGTAAGAAACTAAAATCTTTTTGCGGTACCGGTGGTTCTGCCAAAGATGGTGAAATAATTGTTCAGGGTGATCAGAGAGATAAAGTGTTGCAGTGGTTAGTGAATAATGGTTATAAACAAACAAAGAAAATATAGCAGCTATCCCTCAAATCCAATCTTCCTATGACTTCCATCACAATAAGGTTTATTTCCGGATGCACCGCACCTGCATAAAGCTACTGTTCCCGTCTTCGTTTCTTCCCGGCCATTGCTATGAACAATCAGGCATTCGTTTTTAATTAAATAAGGGCCATTAGGGGTAACTTCTACTTTCATTATTTGAGCTGACTCAGCTACTACTTTATAAGAAGGCTCGTCAACC
>JBKJLR010000325.1:0-6177 GCA_046596865.1 Chitinophagaceae bacterium | reverse complement strand
TTGAAAACATAATGGCAACATTTTCCGGTAAGCCTGAAAGTTTTGATGAACTGATAAAAAAAGGTACTGAAGGGCTTGCTATTACAACAGCTACCGAATACGAGTATAAATTTCTATTTCACCAGGCAATAGGCACCGGTTACTATTATAAGCAAGATTTCAAATCAGCAAAGGAAAATTTTGAACAAGCTTATGACGAAGCAGTAAAAGGAAACATGATAGAGAAAAGTGTTAAGCCTTTAGGCAACCTGGTGTCCATCTATCATTATATGGGTTTGCAGGATAAAGCTGACTCGGCAGCACAACAATTAAAACAGATAGCAGAAACGGTTGATACTTTAAAAAACAAAAGTGATATCTACTTTAACCTGGGACTTTATAATCAGCAACAAAAATTCTATTACAGTATTGCACTGGATAATTTTTTAAAAAGTGCGGAATTGCACAAACCGCTAGTTGATACTGCGAAAACGATAAAACTAAAAACTGATTTTGGCACCAAATTAATGATGGTAGCAGAAATATATCTTTACCTGAAGCAACCCGCCAAAGCACTGCAATACCTGGAGGAAGTAAAACCGTACTTAAATTTATCATTGATAGTTGACATTACAGCCTATGGAAAATTTATCAGAAGCTATGTGCTATCAGGTAACCAACCAGAAGCCTTAAGGTATTATAACCTTTTACAAGAAACTGCAGCAAAAACACCCGGCAAATGGTCTGAATTGGTTTCATCAAATTTAGAGATGGCTTCTTTGGCATTGAAAGAAAAAGACTACCCCCTTGCCAAAACTTATATTGATAAAGCAGACAAACAATCGAAGGTGGATAATAAGGAGATTTTAACCTCTGCTGTAAATTTATCTTACGGCGATTATTATAAAGCTATTAATGATTACCAAAATGCTATCAACTATTACAAAATAGCAGAACCCGGATCTGCCAGGTTTAACAAAGAACAATATGCGGATTTATTAAAATCGCTGGCAGCAGTGGAAATATTAGCCGGAAATCAGAAGGATGCCGCAGCCACCTTTAACAAATATCTGAATCTTTCAGATTCTCTTACTGATCGGAAAATTACATTGAACATCGCTGAGATGGAAGCCAGCTATCAAAACAAAGAGAAACAACAACAATTAGTTATACAGGATACTAAGTTATCGTATGCCAGCAAACAACGATTCTGGTTAATTGCCGGGCTCACTTTAGCAGGATTAGTGCTTTTATTGCTGATAGTTATTTATAGTAATAAAAAAAGAACAGCTGATATATTGGATGAAAAAAATAAAACATTATCTCAATTAAATATTGATCTGGAAGAAGCCAACCAAACCAAAGCAAAACTATTCAGCATCATCAGCCATGATTTACGTTCCCCCATCAGCCAGGTGTACCAGTTTTTAAAACTGCAGCAACTAAATCCCCAGGCATTGAATGAAAATCAAAAAAATGAATTGAGTAATAAAATACAGACTGCTACGGGTTCTTTATTGGAAACAATGGAAGACCTGTTACTGTGGAGCAAAACGCAGATGAGTGAGTTCAAGACTGCTATTCAAACCACAAAACTGCTACCAATAGTAGAGGCTTGTCAAAATTTACTTCAGCTTAACACCGAAGCAAAACATATCAGCTATCAAAAAAATATTCCTGAAACGATTACTGTAGAAACTGACCCCTATTACTTGCAGACTATTATCCGGAACTTATTACAAAATGCTGTAAAGGCTTCACCTGAAAATGAGGAAATAAAAATTGGTACAGACCAACAATCAAACGGTTTGGCTTTTTACATCGAAAATAAAGGGGGTTCATTGTCCCAGGAAGAATATAAACAGCTTATCAGCAGTGAAGAAAATTCTAAAAGCCTGAATGGGCTTGGCCTTCGGCTCGTGGAAGAGCTTTCGCAAAAAATAGGTGCTATCGTTCAGTTTACAGCCCCAAATAACTCAACAACCCGGGTGGAAATACTAATCCCGAATCGGTAAACTTACAACTTCCTTCCTTTCGCCGATTATAGATAGACATTCAACGGTTAGTCCCGAATACTGCATAAGAGTAATCTACTTTTATATCGATTAAACATTTATAAAATGAAAAAAATACTTTTAGTGCTTGGTTCCATTGTCCTGGCAACAACGGCTTACAATCAGGGAAGTACCACAGATTGGGCGATCCGGAATAATAGAATAAAAAGATTTGATGAAACCGCTGTTAAAAACCAAGCATTGTTGGCCAGTTACAAACCTACTGCCACCGTTTTACTAAGTGATGATTTCAAAGCAAAATACAATTACTTCAAAGCTTGGATTCAGGATGATATTATCCGCATAGCTACAGATGCAAAGATGGGCAATGTGCAAGCTAGGGTCTTACCAGCTAGATCCGGTGGGGTACTTGGCCAATTAACACATTGGTACACCACGGCTCCGGTATTCAGCGATAAGATCATGTTAAGCGAATTAAGTAACCAGATGATTATTGGTACAACAGGACATATTGAAGTTAATATTCAAACCACCGATTTTATGAATGTGACTGTAGATTTTGGGAAGGATTTTACGATCCAGTCTACCAAAGCTGCTCCTGTTGCATCAAGTGGCGAGTTAGAGTATGTCAAGATAACTACTTTTTGCAATGAGTTTGAAAAAGGGTTCCCGGTACCTGTTATGGCTTATCTCTCCCTCGGTAATGACAATCTGAAACTTATTGCTCAACATTTTCAGACAACAAGCAGCGATATAACGATGAGCAAATTAAACACATGGAAAAAATCAGATTTCAAAGATGGCTTCACAATTGCTTTATCAGCACCTCAGGATTCCTATAAATTTCTTGTTTACGTCTCGATCAAATTCACGGATTCAAACCAGGAAATAAAGATCCGGTATGTAGCCACCGCGGGTACAGGACTCATGCAAATAAAGCATTTTGATAGTAATTTTAAAGCGATCCAAAAATAAATGGATAACTACGGTTAATCTTATTATTCCATTTTCCTAAAATAAATACAATGAAAAAAATACTCTTTCTCTCTTTATCTCTTATGTTGGGATATTCAGTTATTGCACAACCTAAATACTCTTCTACGGGCGGTATTGAAACAGCCTACAAGGGTAAATATAAATTAACTGCAAAGCTGGATGAAAAAACAAATACACTAAGCTTTGAAACTGATGCACCGGTAACTAAAGCAATATTGGGTATATATACACCTGAGGAACTAGCGGTGCGTAAAGGAAAAGAGTATACCAATGGGTACCTCAAAAAAGGTCAAAAATACTCGTATGATCTTAAAAAATCGCTTTATAAAAACAAGTATGCATACTGGATAAAAATCTATACTTCAAAAGGGATGTTAGGCGAATATTTTTTTAAAAAAATAGAAGAAGTAAAAGTTGTGGTTACTGATCCAAAGCCTGTGGAAGAAACAGAACCTGTGCCGGCCGATGATCCATCACATCCGGTTATTAAAACCAATATCAATTGTGAAGCAGGTAAAGTAAAAGTAACAAAGGCACTGAAAGCATTAGACGGCGTTATTGAAGTAAAAATTGACGTTAAAACCGGGATATTAAACTTATACTATAGCAGTGATGGTACTCCATTGATAGAAATCATTGAAGAAATTAATAATGTCGGTTTTGATGTGCTTAATGATGTTGAGGGCTGGGGAATAAAAAAATCTTCCAACCCATCAGCAAATCCATGTAAAGCCAAAATTAATTAAGCTGATTAAACCTGATACTATTTACAGATAATTTATAATCTATTAAAAACAAAAACATGAAAAAAATCATCGCTTTAGCAGTAAGCTGTTCAATTTTATTACTAACCGCTTGTGATAACAATAAAACCAACGACACCAATGAAAAGGTGATCCAGGAATCAGTAGCGGCAACGATTAATGAAAATCTTACTCCTGATTCAAGCCCCGCTGGTACAGGAACTTATACTTCACAAGGCAGAACCTATACAGGAGCAGTTACAACCGAAACAAATGAAGGATTAAGAAATCTTTTTACGGTTACATGTAAGGGCGACATGATACAGATGATAGAATTAAATTTTAAAAATGAAGAAGTTGCACGCAAAGGCGGCAGTTTTAAACCAGGGAGCCTTGTGCCGGGTGCAGGCGGAGACAATGAAGTAGGTATCATGTTCGGCATTGGTTACAAAAGCAGGGAGGCCTCGGAAGGTACTATTACTGTAACGGGTAGCGGCGGAAAAAATGTTATTGAGTTAAATGATGTAAAGCTAACAATGCCGGATAAATCAATTACTGTTTCAGGGAAAATTCCTTTTTAAATTTTAAAGATAATTATACGAATCCGAACCGGGGGTGTAAGAGCTGTAAAGTTTTCAATTGATCCGGGGAAAATAAAATTTCTGAATAAAAAAATTTCTAAAATTATGCGCCATCTAACTGTTTGTTTGTTCCTTATCACCGCCTTATTGTTTTGCACTTCGGTTGATGCCCAAAAGCTTACCGAGGATTGGCGGGTATTTAAGAAAACAATAACAAATCAGAACGGAGACAAGAGTGTTTATGAATATTTATACAGCAGTTACAATGGTCTTATCTCCGAAGTAAAATATTTATCGGGAAAGGGTGCATTCTATTTAAAGATTATAAATTTTAATTTTAACAGGAATAATAAGCCCGAATCTTATAATATTAAATATAATGATGGAAGTATAATTAAGGTAAGAGTAAAGTATGATGACAAAGGCAGGATTTCAGAATTACAAAAAGATTATAACAGTGAAATTACCGTTTTCAATTACAGATATTCGGCCACTTCAATTATTGTTACCCAAAAATTATCAACCAGTGCCAATCCCATAGAAAAAGGAAATGCAATTACATGTTACACTGAGCAGGGAGATTATAATGTAACTACATCAGATCCATTAACCCAAACTATTACTTCAGTTATTACCTTAAAGAAAAACACGGATCCGGAAATTTTTCCTCATCCTGATGAGTTTATGGGAGGTTTTGAACCGCCCCGGTTTCTCGGTGTATTATGCTTTGGCGGCGAACCTCAGATTACTGCAACAAAAGATGAAAATGGGCTAATCACTTCTCTTTCATACATTGCCCGTGGCTCCAACAGGACCTTTGAATACGATTATGTGAAAATAAAAAATCCAGAGCCGGTTACAACAATTCCTGTTGAAAATATCCCGGTAACAATCATTACCACCAATATTAATTGCGCTGCAGGAAAAGAAGTAGTTGAAAGAATTTTGAAATCCCAGGATGGAGTTCAATCAGTAAAAATAGATATTAAGACAGGGAAATTATCTCTTGTGTACAGCAGCGATGGCACTCCCTATACGGAAATAATTAACCTGATAAATGAAGCAGGTTTTAATGCTGATAGAAATAAATCCCAGGTTCCCAATGCTAATCCCTGCGAAGCAACTACTGTCAATACCTTCAATATTGTCAATTTAAAAAAAATATACCAGCTACGGGAAGCATCTGCTTCGCCGGAACTTAAGCAGCGATTAATGCAGCAAAGATCAATGATTAGCCGAAATAATTTTAAATACCAGGTGGCAAACACAGGGGTTAGTGAGAAAATACTTAAAGATATTACAGGCTTTATTAAAATAAGCAGGTCTGAAATTCTTCGGTTGAGGGATATAGATAAATCCAAGCCTTATAACCCTGACGTAGCGTCTTTTTTAAAAAATTACAAGCCAACAGCCGATGCTTCGCTATCAAAATTTGATGCCCGCAACTACATTAAAATTCCACCGATACGGGAACAAAAATGTGCAAGTTGCTGGGTTTATGCGGCCGTGGGTTTACTTGAAATTAGTTATATGGCACAAAAAGGATATGGAACAACAAGCAATATTGATTTAAGCGAAAAGCAGGTATTAGGATGCAGTGCCGCCGGCACATGCGATGGGGGCTGGCATTTTATAGCCATGGAATGGATGAAAAATACCAATCAAAAGTTATTACCTGAAGAGTCATTAAAAGATGATAGGTCTTTTCCCAAAAAAAGCAGTTTACCTGATGCTGCTTTTGTAGACGTGTTATGCAATGTTGCCGATGTAAAAAAATATTTTGTGCAAGTCGCAGACTGGGGAATAGTACAAAAAGATAAAGACCTTGATAAGGTAGCTAATGAGTATGATATTAAAGAAGCT
>JBKJLR010000138.1:0-7149 GCA_046596865.1 Chitinophagaceae bacterium | reverse complement strand
ACCCAGCTAGCACTTTTATGGTTTCTTTGACCAAAAGGCTTGCAGCTTTCTTACTATATTTGTTCAAATTATGAAGAGAATAAAGATCTGGCATGTTGTTTTAATCATTGCATCCATCATCCTCGTTGACCAGGTGTTAAAGATCTGGATTAAAACTACTTATCCACCGGGCCCGGTGACAAATGTTATGGGCCAGGATTGGTTCCGGCTTCATTTTATAGAAAACCCGGGTATGGCATGGGGCTGGAAATTTGGAAATGAAACGGGCAAAATGGTTTTGACATTATTTCGCCTGGTTGCCGTCATTTTCGGGACATGGTATATTGGAAGAATTATTAAGCAACAGTATAAAAGAGGTTTTATTATCTGTGCCGCACTTATTTACGCAGGAGCGTTGGGCAACCTGATTGATAGTATGTTTTATGGAATGTTTTTCGACAAAGGCCTTTCTGCATCCACCAATTATTTACAATACAATAATGGTATTGCATCTTTTTCTTCTGATGGATATTCATCTTTTCTCCATGGGAGTGTAGTGGATATGCTTTACTTTCCATTATTTAATGGCACCTTTCCAAAGTGGTTTCCGTACATAGGTGGTGACGAATTTGAATTTTTCAGCGCCATATTCAATATCGCTGATGCTTCTATTTCTATAGGCGTTATTACACTGTTGCTTTTTCAAAAACGGTTTTTTAAAAAACATATACCAGAAGAAGTGCATTCCACTGTTGAAACAAGTACAGAAGTAAGTGACAACGTACAGGTTTCGTAACGTATTTTATTCTTATTATAGATTTTATTAGTGTAATAAAGCATCCCAAAGATTAATCCTTTTTGCTTAATCACTCTTTTTTGAATTATAACTCCGGCAGAGTGTGCCCGTAGAAAATATATGCCTGCAGGAATTTGCGTTACTCGATAAAGGATTAAAACTGTAAATAATAAATTGGAGAATATAAAATACAAAACCCCCAACCGGGGGCTTTGTTTTTAGGGTAATGCTCAAGGGAATCTTTGCTAGTGAATTAATATTTTTTTTCTTACCCCTTCTTCATTTTAGAGATTATTTGCTATTAGCAATGTAACGCAAAGCTGCTGCCATACTTCCATTGCCCATAGATAATACACGGGCAGTATCAGTATTTCTTTTATCACTAAGAACTGCTCTTAAATAAGGTGATTGATTAAATAATTTAGCTGACGCAGGTTCCTCTTTTCGGGAAGGCAGCGAATAGGGAGAAAAATAAAGTGATGGTTGGTTGTTGATGTTCATAGACTGGATTTAGGGTTTTTTAAAAAGGGTTTGGATTATTACGACTGTTAAGATAGAAAAAATATTCCTTTTTTAAAATATTTGGCAAATAAAAAAGGAAAACTTTTGGAATAACCCATTTTACGATAGGGTTTTTACGGTACTTGGTTTATCATCCTGAACTTGTTGAAGAAGAACAAATCGGGGAAATAATACTAAATCTTGCCTACCATATTTTCAGGCTTTACCCAATTATCAAATTGTTCAGAAGTAACATAGCCCAGCTTCACCGCCATTTCTTTTAAGGTAGTTCCCTGTTTATGAGCTTTCTGTGCTATCTCGGCTGCTTTATAGTAGCCAATTTTTGTATTCAAAGCTGTGACCAGCATTAAGCTATTGTCCACATGCTTTTTAATATTTGTTTCAATAGGTTCAAGACCAATAGCACATTTATCATTAAAAGAAATACAGCCATCACCAATCAACCTGGCACTGTGAAGGAAATTGTAAATTATTACAGGTTTGAAAACGTTCAATTGAAAATGTCCATTGCTACCGCCGATTCCAATGGTAACATCGTTACCCATTACCTGCGCCGCAATCATGGTTAATGCTTCACATTGCGTAGGATTTACTTTGCCAGGCATGATAGAGGAACCGGGTTCATTATCGGGAATAAAAATTTCACCAATACCACTTCTTGGTCCTGATGAAAGCATGCGGATGTCGTTGGCAATCTTCATAAGGCTAACAGCAACAGTTTTCAAAGCTCCGTGAGATTCTACGATGGCATCATGTGCGGCCAGTGCTTCAAATTTATTTTCGGCAGTAACAAATGGCAATCCTGTTAATGCAGCAATATGCCTGGCAACATTTTTTGCATAAGCCGGAGGTGTATTAATACCTGTTCCAACTGCTGTGCCGCCGAGAGCCAGCTCACTTAAATGGGCTAATGTATTTTTTATAGCTTTTAATCCATGGTCTAATTGGGAAACGTACCCACTGAATTCCTGGCCCACCGTTAACGGCGTAGCATCCATGAAGTGTGTACGGCCAATCTTTACCACTTTCATGTATTTTTTACTCTTCTTTGCTAAAGTATCTCTGAGTTTTTTAATACCCGGAATAGTCGTCTCCGCTAAAATTTTATAAGCAGCAATATGCATCGCTGTCGGAAAAGTATCATTAGATGATTGTGATTTGTTTACATCGTCATTCGGGTGCAAAAATTTTTCCTTATCTGTAAGCTGACCACCTTTCATCACATGGCCTCTGTAAGCAATCACTTCGTTTACATTCATATTACTTTGTGTACCACTTCCTGTCTGCCAAACCACCAAAGGAAAAGAATCATCCAGTTTACCTTTCAGGATTTCATCACAAACTTTACCAATCAATAAAGATTTATTTTTGGTCAACACCCCCGCTTCAAAGTTGGTAATAGCGGCGGCCTTTTTCAGGTAAGCAAAAGCCCGGATTATTTCTTTGGGCATCCTGTTAATATCCTGTGCAATCTTAAAGTTGTCAATACTTCGCTGTGTTTGTGCACCGTAAAGTGCAGTAGCAGGCACTTTCACTTCGCCCATAGTATCTTTTTCAATTCTGTAGTCCATAACCGGCTTGATGGTAAAGAATAAAATTGCGTAGCAAAGGTAACAGAATTTTGACCTATTTGTCTTGGATAGACTTTATCATTTATTCTCATTGAAGCATAATTTTCTTTGGAGGAATAGTTGTAACATTGACGCTATGAAGTGGCTGTTTTTTTTTGCACTGTTAGTAATCGCCGACTGTCTTCATGCACAGCAAGCTGAGAATATTATTATTATTACTACCGACGGTTTCCGCTGGCAGGAGGTATTTAAAGGAATGGATTCTGCCATTGCCAACAACAGCAAGTATAACCAGGGAGATAGTGAATATATCTATAAGAACTATTGGAGTAATGATGAAAAGGAAAGAAGAAAAAAGTTGATGCCGTTTTTATGGAGTACTGTTGAAAAACAGGGACAGTTGTATGGCAACAGAACCCTTGGTAGTAAAGTTGACAATGCCAATCCTTATTGGTTCAGTTACCCGGGGTATAGCGAAATAATGACGGGCTATGCTGACACAGCTATTAATAGTAATAGTTATCCTTCGAATCCACATGTTACAGTACTGGAGTTTTTAAACAAACAACCCAAATTAAAAGGCAGGGTAGCTGCTTTTGGAGCATGGGATGCATTTGACCGTATTTTAAATGAGGAACGAAGTGGAATTCCGGTGGCATCAGCCTTCGATGTTATTGGGGGAAAAGCACCAACTGCCAACGAAAGACTTATCAACGCAATGAATAAGGATGCACACAGGCCTTTTAATGATGCAGAATGCCTGGATGTGTTTACACATTATGCAGCGATGGAATATTTGAAGACAAAAAAACCAAAAGTACTATATATTGCTTACGGGGAAACAGATGAGTGGGCCCATGCCGGTATGTTCCGGTCTTACCTTGATGCAGCACACCAGGTGGATAAATGGATAAATGAAATCTGGAATTTTGTACAAAAAGATCCACAGTACAGCAATAAAACAACACTTTTTATCACCGTAGATCATGGTCGTGGTGATATTAAAAAAGAAGAATGGACTAGCCATAATAATAAAATTCAGGACTCACATGAAATATGGTTTGCTGTAATAGGGCCTGGTACACCTGTAAGAGGAGAATTAAATCCAATAGCTATTGGATCCACTATGCAATTATTTCAACAGCAGTTCGCACAAACAATTGCCAGGTTGATGGGATATACTTACAAAGCCAATCATCCGATAGCAGATGAAATCCCGTACGTTTTTAAAATGAAAAAATGAAGCAACTTTTTTTTTATCTTTTGTTTTTTACCTGTCTTTGCAGCTCTGCTCAAAACTCTGCCCAGGTTCCCCTGCCTACCCGGCAACAACTTTCCTGGCATGAAAAAGAGTATTATCTCTTTATGCACTTTGGACCCAATACATTTACTGATAAAGAATGGGGAGAAGGTACAGAGCCGGAAGATATTTTTAACCCCACGGAATTGGATTGCCGGCAATGGGCAAGGATAGCAAAGCAGTCAGGAGCCAGGGCAATCATCATAACGGCCAAGCATCATGATGGATTTTGCTTATGGCCAAGTAAGTATTCAAAACATACCGTAAGAGAAAGTAAATGGAAAGATGGAAAAGGCGATGTGCTGAAGGAACTATCACAGGCATGTAAAGAATATGGATTAAAATTCGGGGTTTACATTTCTCCCTGGGACAAAAATCATCCTGATTATGGCACAGAAAAATATAACGATGTCTTTGCCGGGATGCTAAAAGAAATTTTAAAGGATTACGGACAGGTTTGGGAGCTATGGTGGGATGGTGCAAATGGCGAAGGGCCGAATGCCCGCCTGACCGATTCAGTCGGGCAGGGAAAAAAACAAAAGTATGACTGGAAAAGATTTGAGAATGTAGTTCAGGATGTTTCGCCAAAAACTGTTGTATTCAGTGATATTGGTCCTGACATTCGTTGGGTGGGTAATGAAAATGGTATTGCCGGTGATCCCAACTGGAATTTTTTGGATACAGCCGGATTTAAAAGAGGTGCAGGTGCTCCTCCAATGGATACGCTTAATCACGGTAATTATAATGGTAAGCAATGGATACCTGCTGAGTGTGATGTCAGCATCCGTCCGGGATGGTTCTGGCATGCCACTGAAGATGATAAGGTAAAAACAGCGGGGCAGTTATTTAATATATATATCAAATCAATTGGAAGAGGAGCAAATCTTTTACTAAATGTTCCTCCTGACAGAAGAGGGCTGATAGGGGATAAGGATGCGGCAACTTTAATGGAATTCAAAAAATTAAGGGACGAGAGTTTTGATGATAACCTGCTGAAGGCAGCAAATATTTATTATCAGTTTAGTCCAAAGAATATTACATTCCGCACTGTTGACTCCAGCGGAGGTTTTGGCGCCAATCTTCAGAATTTTATTGTTGAACTTCCACAGGAAAAAAAAATTAACTGTATTGTTTTACGGGAAGCCATTCATCTGGGGCAAACCATCCGGAAGTTTACAGTGGTTTTGTATAAAGAAAAAAAAATTATTGCTGAAATAAAGGGGACCAGTGTAGGGAAGAAACGGATACTGACATTTCCAGCCAAAATGATTACTTCATTTAAAGTATACCTGGAAGATGCTAAGGGAAACGATAATATCAGTGGGATTGCTGCCTATTTGATTGATGAAAAACTTATCGAACAATAAATTGTGGCCAGAATATTGCTCCCTCCAACTAGTGTTTAAAATGATGGGTATCAAAAGAAAAGAAACAATAAAAATTCTTGGTAAAATTCTTGCCGGCGTATTTTTTATGGCCGGATGTTCAGAGGTAAAAGAGCCACCTTCGACACCCTTCCCACAGGAAACAGTCAAACCTACACCCTCATCAAATGAACAGGGGGCACCTAAGCAAATACCGGTTGTTTTACCTGCGGGAAAAATTGAAACAGGAGCAACAAGACCTGCAGATCTATTGGATTTTGCCAAAACCCTGATTGGAATACCTTATTTATATGCCTCAACTGACCCGGCTAACGGATTTGATTGCTCCGGATTTGTTACTTATGTTTTTAATCATTTTAAAATCGGCATACCCCGTTCCTCTGTTGATTTTACCAATGTGGGAAAAGAGATTGACTACAAGTTTGCAGAACCCGGCGACCTGATATTATTTACAGGAACCGATAGTACTATACGGGTAGTAGGCCATATGGGAATTATAGAAAGTAATGAAAATGACAGGTTAACATTTATTCATTCTACTTCGGGCAAAGCAAAAGGAGTGGTAATTACTCCTTTTGAAAATTATTATAAAAGCAGGTTTGTAAAAGTGATCCGGATTTTCCCGGATTATTATTTTGAATGAATATTATTTACCTGAAAAATTTGCTTTTCTCTTTTCTAAAAAAGCAGCAGTTCCTTCTTTCATATCTTCTGTAACAAAGGCATTTCCAAATTCTTCTATTTCCACTGCATACCCATCTTTACTTTCATCAAAAACTGTATTGGCAGCTTTAATACATCCGGCAACAGCCAGCGGAGCTTTGGAATTGATGATGGTTAATATTTGTTTAGTATGATCTAATAATGTTTCCGGGGTAGTTACATAATTTACAAGACCCAGCTGCTTGGCTTCGTTGGCTTCAATCATATGTGCACTCATCAATAACTCCATTGCTTTTCCTTTTCCAATCAATTGAACCAGGCGTTGTGTGCCTCCATAGCCCGGTATCAACCCTAAGTTTACTTCCGGCTGGCCAAATTTTGCATTTTCACTTGCTACTCTAAAATGGCAACTCATCGCTAACTCACAGCCGCCACCCAAAGCAAAACCATTTACTGCTGCCACAATCGGTTTGGGAGAATTTTCAATTCTGGCAAAAGTATCTTGTCCTCTTTTTGCAAGTGCCATAGCTTCTGCTTTACTCAAACCACCAAATTCTGAAATATCAGCACCGGCCACAAATGCTTTGGGTCCGCTTCCGGTTATAATGACTGATTTTATTTCGGGATCAGTGTAAACTTTATCTAAGACTTTATTTAATTCTTCCAAAACTATTTTGTTTAATGCATTCAGTTTGTCGGGACGGTTAATGGTAATGGTAAGGATATTATTATCGGAAGAAGTTAATAATGTTTTATACATACAAATAGTTTAAAAATTTCGATGTGCTTTTACCCAATCTTTTATATACTCACTGATTTCTGATGTAGGTGTACCCGGTGCAAATAATTTTCCCACACCTGAATCCTTCAATGCTTTCATATCATCTTCAGGAATGATACCGCCACCGGTGAGCAATACGTCGTTCATTTTCT
>JBKJLR010000112.1:0-5009 GCA_046596865.1 Chitinophagaceae bacterium | reverse complement strand
AACAAGGTTTTAATAATGTCTATGCCGTTATCAATTTACCCAACGATAAAAGTGTGGCTTTTCATGAAAGCCTTGGCTTTAGCTATTTTGCCACCTACGAAAATGCAGGATATAAATTGGGCAAATGGAAAAATGTGGGCTGGTGGAAATTATCCGTTAATGAATATGGAAATGATCCGGAAGCACCCATAAAGTTTTCTGAATTGAACAAAAATTTTCTACCTGCTCTCTTTGCCCCAAAATAATTTTAGGTATGCTGAAATTCATTTGACAGACATAAAAAATCCCCTGAAACCTTCAGGGGACTTTTTAATTTGGTGTCATTCTGTACCAGCCTTCCGGTATGGCAAGCAAACAAAAACTCTTTTTAGAGAATTTTTTTTACTCCGGATGGAGATACAGAATGACAAGAGCTTCTCCTCCTGAGCCTGTCGAAGGACCGGAGAGGGTTAGGGTGAGTCTATAAAGCAATTTGTTTTTGTGTCATTAGCTTACGCAAATTAATCAATCCGTACCGCATACGTCCCAGTGCTGTATTAATGCTGCAATTGGTAGCGGCTGCAATTTCCTTAAAACTCATATCTGCATAATGACGTAATATTATTACTTCCCGCTGATCTTCGGGCAAACTTTGTAACATATCCCGAACCCTGTCGTGACTCTGTCTTCTCATCATCACGATTTCAGCACTGTCTTCCGAAAAGTTCAGCACTTCAAAAATGTCTTTGTCTTCGCCGTTGCGGATGGTGGGTGTACGTTTTACCTTGCGGAAATGATCCACACACAAGTTATGTGCTATCCGCATAGCCCAGGGAAGGAATTTTCCTTCTTCCGTGTAACGACCGCCCCGCATCGTATCAATAATACGGATAAAGGAATCCTGGAAAATATCTTCGGCCAGGTATTTGTCTTTTACGAGGAAAAGAATAGAGGTATAGAGCTTATCCTTGTGACGGAGCACCAGGATTTCTAACGCATCTACATTTCCGTCTGTAAACAGACGAATCAATTCATGATCGGTTTTTTTTGATAAAGCTTTCATAACTCCTACAGTTTACGTTGTTCTGCCCATGCAATAACACAGACAGATGTTCAATGGATATTGGTTGCAATAAGAATTCGGTTAAAAAATCGGGTAGAAGTTTTATGCGATAGGCGGATAAAATTTTGAGTTTTTCATTTTTTGGATTATTGGATATTAAAAATAATCAATTTCCCCAAAAATCCAAACATTTGTAAAGGCACTATGTAATATTGTGTGCTAACGAAATGTTAAGAATAAGGCTTGAAAATTACGCCCAATAAGGCTTTACATTTGCAAATCAAGTAATGGAAAAAACAATAAAAGGGAAAAACCCCGTCAAATCAAAGACCGTAATTTCCGCAGAAAACATACTCATTAAAGGTGCCAGGGTACACAACCTGAAGAATGTTACTGTTGAAATTCCCCGTAACAAGCTAATTGTTGTTACGGGTGTATCAGGTTCTGGCAAATCCTCCCTTACTATTGATACGCTATATGCCGAAGGTCAGCGCCGGTATGCAGAAAGCCTTAGTGCCTATGCCCGCCAGTTTCTGAACCGCATGAATAAACCTGATGTGGATTATATAAAAGGACTTTGCCCTGCGATTGCTATTGAGCAGAAAGTAATTACAAGAACTCCCCGTAGTACTGTTGGTAGCATGACAGAAATATATGATTACCTGCGACTGTTATTTGCAAGAATTGGGAAAACTATTTCTCCTGTCTCGGGCAAGGAAGTAAAAAAGGATGATGTGACGGATGTATTGAATGCCATAACAAATTTAAAAGACGGGGATAAAGTTTTCATACTGGCTACTTTTAAGCAACATACTAACCGGGATATAAAAGAAGAGTTGAATATTTTAGTGCAGAAAGGATTTAGCAGAGTTTATAGTCGGGAGTCAGGAGTCAGCAGTCAGGAGTTGGGAGTCACTTACCGTATTGAAGAGTTATTAGAGTTGAACGACAAAGAATTGAAAGTAAAAAAGCTCACTCATATTCTTGTAGATAGAATTGTGGTAAAGGATTTTGATGAGGATGATAAGCATCGGGTGGCAGATTCTATCGGAACTGCTTTTTATGAGGGAGAGGGAGATGTGTATTTGGAAGTACAGACTGAGTCAGGAGTCAGGAGTCAGGAGTCAGGAAAGCAGCACTCGAAAACTCCCGACTCCCGACTCCCGGCCCGGACCTCCCTGCTACATTTCAACAATCGCTTCGAACTCGATGGAATGCAGTTTGAAGAACCGGTTCCCAATCTTTTTTCTTTCAACAATCCTTTTGGCGCCTGCCCTACCTGCGAAGGATTTTCACAGGTACTCGGCATCGACACTGATCTGGTAATTCCTGATAGACGACTAAGTGTGTATGATGGTGCCGTGGCTCCGTGGAAAGGGGAGAAGCTGGACTGGTGGAGACAGAATTTTTTAAAAGGCGCTAAGAAGTTCAACTTCCCCGTTCATAAACCTATTGCCGACCTCACGGATAAACAATATAAACAATTATGGGAAGGTAGTGACGGTGTAATGGGTATCAATGATTTTTTTAAAGACGTTGAATCACAATTATATAAAGTTCAATACAGGGTTTTACTTAGTCGTTATCGTGGCAGAACAGAATGTCCGGATTGTAGTGGCTACCGGTTGCGGAAAGAAGCACTATATGTGAAGGTAAATGGTAAGAATATTGGTGAACTTAGCACCATGCCGGTCAGGGACTTGAAAGTTTGGTTTGAAGCATTGGGCAGTAAATTAAGCAGTAATGATAAAGAAATTGGCAAAAGAATACTGATTGAATTGCATAACAGGCTTGATACATTGATCAAAGTGGGATTAGGATACTTAACGCTGATCCGTTTGGCCAATTCTTTAAGTGGAGGAGAAAGTCAGCGGATTCAACTGACGAGAAGCCTGGGAAGTAATCTTACCAACTCACTTTATATTTTAGATGAACCTTCCATTGGTCTTCATTCAAGAGATACAGCCAACCTGATCAAAGTATTAAAAGAGTTAAGAGATTTAGGAAATACGGTGGTAGTAGTAGAGCATGATGAAATGATGATGCGGGAAGCTGATCATATTATTGATATGGGGCCGCTGGCCTCGCACCTTGGTGGTGAAGTGATAGCAGAAGGTGATTATGATGAAATAATTTCAAATTCTATGAGCCTGACGGGCAAATACCTGAATGGCGATTTAAAAATTGAGCCTCCAAAACAGGTTCGCAAATGGAACCGTTCCATAACCGTGGAAGGAGCCAGGCAGCATAACCTGAAAAATATAACGGTGGAGTTTCCCTTAAATGTTTTGTGTGTGGTTAGTGGGGTAAGCGGAAGTGGTAAAACAACTTTGATAAAACAAATTTTGTACCCGGCCTTGCGTAAATTAAAAGGAGAGTTCGGAGACAAGATCGGGTTTCATAAACAAATTACCGGGGATATAGATGGTATTGCGCAGGTAGAAATGGTGGACCAGAACCCCATCGGCAAATCATCAAGAAGTAATCCCGTAACCTATATTAAAGCGTATGATGAAATAAGAGACCTGTATGCCAAACAACCTTTGAGCAAGATGCGGGGCTTTCAACCAAAGCATTTTTCTTTTAATGTGGATGGTGGCCGCTGCGATACCTGCAAAGGCGAAGGCGAACAGGTGGTGAAAATGCAGTTCCTGGCCGATGTGCACCTGACCTGCGAATCATGTGGCGGAAAAAGATTTAAAGAAGAAGTGCTGGAGGTAAAATATAACGACAAAAATATTTACGATCTGTTGGAAATGAGTGTGGATGAAGCCATTAATTTTTTCTATGAGGAAAAGAGTTTATCAAAAGCCATCCAGCCTTTGAGCGATGTAGGACTTGGCTATATTAAACTCGGCCAATCGTCCAATACATTGTCCGGCGGTGAAGCACAACGGGTAAAACTGGCTTCTTTCCTCGGCAAAGCCCGCCCGGATGGCCCGGTCGGACGGGGAAGAGCCAATAACAAGATCCTCTTTATTTTCGATGAGCCTACCACGGGCCTGCACTTTCATGATATTAATAAATTACTCACTTCTTTTAATGCACTGATAGAGCAGGGGCACTCCATCCTGGTGATTGAGCATAATATGGATGTAATTAAAAGTGCCGACTGGGTAATTGACCTTGGGCCGGAAGCAGGAGATGAAGGAGGGGAACTGGTTTTTGCAGGAAAGCCAGTCGATTTAAAAAAGAATAAGCAAGGTTATACTGCTGCCTTCCTTTAACGTATTTATTACACTTACCTCAGCTTATCCAAAGATTTTACCAGCTTTTCATCTTTCCTGACATTACGGAAAGCGAGGAAAAAACCAACAATAATTAAAACCGGGAGAACAGCCCATAAAGCCGGGGTACTGGCAATTACTTTTTTTATCTCAATTATATAAAGCACCAGGATGCCAATGGATACAAATAACCCCAGCAGGCACAATTTTATTTGCAATTTTCTGTCCTTATACATGAATATGGTGACAGCGGCAATACCAATGGAAGCAATAGTAAGTAATAAAATAAAAAAGTTATTCCCGGCAATCAACTGTGCAGGTGCCCGTAGACCGGTTTTTTCTACTAATTTTTCTCCGGTAGCAAAAGGAAACATAAAAGTGAGAATACCGGCTACAGTACTTAATAATAACCAAAGAGTTTGCTGGCGTTGAATCATAACAACTGGTTTTGTGATTGTTAATATCGGAAAAATAAATGTTAGCCCAATTCAGGATATAGAGGAAACTGCTGCATAAAAGCTTTCACCTCAACTTTCACCGAAGCAATTACTACTTCATCGTCTATATTCATAAGTATTTTATCAATCATTGCCACAATGGTTTCCATATGTGCTTCCATCATTCCCCTGGTGGTAACAGCCGGCACACCTACCCGGATACCAGAGGTTACAAAAGGTGATTTATCATCAAAAGGCACTGCATTTTTATTAAGGGTGATATGTGCTTTGTCCAGGGTTTCC
>JBKJLR010000110.1:0-3077 GCA_046596865.1 Chitinophagaceae bacterium | reverse complement strand
GACATCTATTCACTTGATCAAAAAGGGTGACTAGAAAATACGCCGTACAACAATTCTCCTTTCAAAAATCATCCCAATCAAATTTTGTGGCGAAAAGAAATGTTGAACATAGTGTGTACCTTGAAAAAGAATTGACTTCTGAAATACCGAATAATGAAAGTAGCCGTATTTAGTACAAAACCATATGACCGTGAATATCTTGACAAATTCAATAGAGTTAATAAGCATCAATTGACATATTTTGATGCTGCTTTAAATGCACATTCGGCTAACCTGTCGTTAGGTTTTGATGCGGTTTGTGTATTTGTCAATGACAAGCTTGACGGGGAAACAATTGAAAAATTACCAGCTAATGGAATTAAGTTAATTGCATTACGTTGTGCTGGCTTCAACAATGTAGATACTGCCGCTGCTGCAAAAAAGAATATTAAAGTGGTAAGGGTCCCATCGTATTCACCACAAGCGGTTGCAGAGCATGCCGTAGCGCTTATACTCACATTAAACAGGAAAACACATAAGGCGTATAATAGGATCAGGGAAAGCAATTTCTCCTTAGAAAAACTGATAGGGTTCAATCTTTACGGCAAAACTGTTGGCGTTATTGGAACCGGGCAAATAGGTACTGCATTTTGCCAGATAATGTTGGGGTTTGGATGTACGGTTATTGCCCATGACATTAACGAATCTGATACACTAAAAAAGAAAGGAGTACAATACAAAACCCTGGATGATATCTTACACCAATCAGATATTATTTCGCTTCACTGTCCACTTACTCACGAAACACATCACCTGATTAATCAAACTTCACTATCTAAAATAAAGGAAGGGGCAATGCTGATCAATACCAGCAGGGGTGGCCTGGTAAAAACAGTTGATGTTATTGAAGCATTGAAAAGTGGAAAATTAGGCTACCTTGGAATTGACGTGTATGAACAGGAAGAAAATTTATTTTTTAAAGACTTATCGGAAAGTATTATCCAGGATGACCTGATTGAAAGATTGATGAGTTTTCATAATGTACTGATCACACCGCACCAGGGCTTTTTTACAAAAGAAGCATTAGACGGAATTGCCACCACTACATTGAAAAACATTACTGATTTTGAAAATGAATTGCCGCTGGAGAATGAAATAAAAATGTAAAAGGGATTTCTATAAATTTAAGATTAGAAATTCCCTACTCACCTCCGGGCAACAATCGGCGAAACTGCCTGGATGGTAGCCATACTCTACGCCTTGGTCAGTGTCCGTAAAAAAATAAAAAGCTGCCCCGTTGCGTGTCCCCACGCAACGAGACTTGATAAATAAGCAGGTTCGTGGAGACACAAACCCTGGCCTCGATAGATGAAATCCTATTCTACATTTTATTTTTAAATTTGGCTTGATTACAACCCAGGGCAACTAAATCAAAATATATTTCGTTTATTTATAGAATATTTAAACCAGTAGAAGAAACCGTTAACAATGAATAAAGCTTTTGCAGTAACCGTAACCATTATTTTCATCGTTTTTATATCTATTTCCTGTAGCAAAGATGGTACTACAGGAGGAGGTGGTGGCGGCGGTACGCTGGATTGCAGCACCGTTACTAATAAAGCATTTTCTGCTGATGTTAATCCTATTATACAGTCCCGTTGCAATGTACCGGGTTGCCATTCATCAGGTAGTACTAATGGTCCTGGGCCGCTGACTAATCACACCCAAGTTGCTGCTGCTGCCTCTTCTGTTCGTTCAGCAGTAGCATCCGGCAGAATGCCACAGGGAGGTGCTCTTACCACAGCACAGAAAAATTCTCTTCTTTGCTGGATCGACAGTGGTGCTCCAAATAATTAACCCCGGTTTCCCCTTCATACTTTTTCCTTCAGCCGTTTAAGTTTCCTGCTGTCTTTCCGATATATTTATAGCTTAAACAGCATCTGATGTTAAAAAGTAGTATAAACTTCCTGTTGTTAATTATCTATGTGAGCTCATTTGCTCAAAAACCTGGCAACTTAACTGTTGAGAAAATAATGAGAGACCCCAAATGGATGGGTACCTCTCCTTCTGGCACTTTTTGGGGCAATGATGGAACAACATTGTATTTTCTCTGGAACCCGGAGAAAGGCCCGAATGATTCCCTCTGGTATATTACCACCACTAATAAAACTCCCATGAAATCCACCGCTATTCAAAAGCAGGCGATGGCGACAGAAAGTAATTACATCTATAATGAAGCAAGAACTGCTTACTTGTATGCTAAGGACGGCGATGTTATCTACAAGGAAATAAAAACAGGAAAAATAAAACGCATTACTCAAACAGTTGAACTGGAATCGAATCCGCAGTTTTCTTTTAATGAGACAAAAATAATTTATACCCGTAGTCAGAATTTATATGCCTGGGACATGGCCACTGGTGAAACATTGCAACTAACGAATGTAAAAACCGGTGATGCTTCTTCTACCCAATCAACAGGTGGTGCTGCCGGAAGAAGCGGAGGGAACAATCCACCAACGGCTGCTGCTAACCAGCAAGAACAATGGTTAAAGAACGATCAATTAAAATATTTCCAGGTTTTAAAAGAAAGAAAAGAAAAAAGAGAACTTGCAGAAGCCTATACAAAGGGTTTGCCGAAAGCAAAAGAGCTTAGAAGTATCAGTATTGAAGATAAAGCTCTTCAAGGGCTCAGCATTAGCCCGGATGGAAGATTTATAAGTTATCGTCTTTTCAAAGCAGCTTCACCGGCTAATGCAAAGACAACTATTGTTCCCAGCTACGTAACAGAAACGGGGTTTACTACAGACATACCCGCCAGAACAAAAGTGGGGACTGTACAGGGCACTTCAGAATTTTTTATTTATGACAGGGAAAGAGATACAGTACTTGCTGTTAAAACAGATTCTATTACCGGCATACAAGACCTGCCCGATTATGTAAAAGATTATCCCAAGCAATTGGAAGAACGACAAAAGAAAGCAGCTAACCGGGCTATTATTTTCAGCAGCCCTGTATGGTCTCCAAAAGGAAAAAATGCTGTTTTGGATATACGTTCGCAGGATAATAAAGACCGCTGGCTGATGTTGTTTGATACGGCG
>JBKJLR010000030.1:0-3798 GCA_046596865.1 Chitinophagaceae bacterium | reverse complement strand
AAACCGCTGCCGTAAAAGTAAATCTGCATAAGCTCCTATAAAAGAAAAAGCCATCGTAACCAGGACAAAATGTAGTATCTGTTTCTCTAGCTTCTTTTGTAGCAAATTCAGCCGGATAATAAATATCCGCATGATATGTGTCAGAGATAAACCCAGCAAAATGAAAATTCCGGCCCTCCCAAAAAACATTATTCTGTCGTCAGGTGTTTGTATCTTACCCAGTGACCAGTTAAAAAACAAATGGAGAAGCATAAATGATCCCCATCCTATTGCCTGGAATACCCAATATCTGTCTTTACCAATCCACATAAGTACAAATCTAATGAATCCCCCTTGCAGCAGAACTCCGTAAATATACCAGTGGCTGATAACTTCTGCAAAAGGATGATTTAATCAACCATTCAGCGGCCATAAGCTTGTATACCAGAACATTCTTTTCAATATTTTGTTATAGAATCTTTAGCAAAAAAGGCTGAACGGAAAATTGTATTTTTACAGCGCTTAAAACCAACAAATGGAAATCATACCGGGACCACTTTTAAAAACCATTGACTCTCCAGCTGATCTCAAAAAACTGCCCCGGGAAAAACTTCACCAGTTATGCGATGAATTGCGGCAGTATATCATTGATGTGGTTAGTGTACACGGCGGACATTTTGGTGCCAGCCTTGGTGTGGTGGAATTAACAACAGCCATTCATTACGTTTATAATACTCCCTATGATCAATTAGTATGGGATGTTGGTCATCAGGCTTACGGACATAAAATATTAACGGGGCGCAGAGACAATTTCCCTACTAACAGAAAATATCATGGCTTAAGCGGTTTTCCCAAAAGAAGCGAAAGCGAATATGATACATTTGGCGTTGGTCACTCCTCCACTTCTATCTCTGCAGCCCTTGGAATGGCAATGGCAGCTAAATATAAGGGTGAAAAAGACAGGAAGGTAGTTGCGGTAATTGGTGATGGCGCCATGACTGCCGGTCTTGCATTTGAAGGAATGAATCATGCAGGTGTGGCTGATGCAGACATGCTTATCGTTTTAAACGATAATTGTATGGGTATTGACCCGAATGTGGGAGCATTAAAGGAATATTTAACTGACATCACTACTTCCCCAACTTACAATAAAGTAAAAGATGATGTATGGAAGCTGCTAGGCAAATTACCAGTAGGTAAAAATTTCAGCCGTGCCATGGCGCATAAGCTTACTGATGGATTGAAAGGCATGGTAAGCAGTCATTCAAATTTATTTGAATCATTAAAGCTCCGTTACTTTGGCCCGATAGACGGGCATAATGTGGCGAAGCTGGTGGATACCTTGAAAGATCTTCGTAATATTCCAGGTCCTAAAATTTTACACATTGTTACCGTAAAAGGAAAAGGATATGCCCTGGGAGAAAAAGACCAAACCAAGGGGCATGCTCCAGGTTTGTTTGATAAAATAACCGGAGAAATACAAAAGAAAAAATTCGATTTACCTCAAGCCCCCAAATACCAGGATGTATTTGGTTATACTATTATTGAACTGGCAGAAAAAAATGATAAGATATTTGGTATTACTCCTGCTATGCCTTCGGGTTCTTCATTAAAATATATGATGGAAAAAATGCCGCATCGGGCATTTGATGTAGGTATTGCTGAACAACATGCGGTAACAGTAAGTGCAGGTATGGCTACACAGGGAATGAAAGTCTTTTGCAATATTTATTCTTCTTTTATGCAACGAGCTTATGACCAGGTGGTGCATGATGTAGCAATACAAAAATTACCAGTAATATTTTGTTTGGACCGTGCCGGATTAGTTGGTGATGATGGCCCGACACATCATGGTTGTTATGATATTGCATACATGCGATGCATACCCAATATAGTGGTGAGTGCGCCGATGAATGAAAGCGAATTACGAAACCTGATGTACACTGCTCAATTGGAATCAACTAACCTTCCATTTGTAATCCGTTACCCCAGAGGTGAGGGTGTGATGCCGGAGTGGAAGACAGAAATGAAAGAAATAAAAATTGGAACGGGCAGAAAAATACGGGAGGGAAAAGGACTTGCTATTCTTTCTTTCGGGCACCCGGGAAATTTTGCTGCTGCTGCTATCCGTGAATTAAAGAATGATGGATTAAATCCCGGTCATTACGATATGCGTTTTGCCAAGCCATTGGATGAAGCATTGCTGCATGAAGCCTGTAAACAATATGAAAAATTAATCACCGTAGAAGATGGAACCGTAGAAGGTGGTATTGGCAGTGCTATTCTTGAATTTATGGCACAGCACGGTTATAAAAATGATATTAAAATTCTGGGAATCCCCGACCGGCTGGTAGAACATGGCACACCTAAAGAATTACAAAGAGAATGTGGCTATGATGCACAGGCTATTGCAGATGCAGTGAGAGAGATGATGAAGGATAAAGTGACAGTGAGCCGGTTAATGCGATAATGATCTTGTTACCAAAATTTCAAAGTACTTTTAAAGTATGCAACCGCTGCATACTTTTCTTTTTTTAAAGAAGGTGGTAAAGAAATTATTGCCTGCCACTGCTTTATTTTTTGTACAACCGCTTTATGGTCAGCACCCGGACTCACTTCTTATTGAAAAGATTTACAATACCGGGTGGAATCATATCAATACCAATCCAGATAGTGTCATCTTCTATTTTAATGAGGGAAAGAAACAAATATTGATATGAAGAGCCTGCCCTCCGGAACTTATCATGTAACAGCACAATGGGAGCATGGGCAAAAGCAGAATTCGGTTAAAGTAATAAAAATGTAAGGGGATACAATGTATAATTTGAACCAAGGGTTTGATAATCTTAGAGACCGTTTCAGCCTGAACTGCAACAAATACATTGCAGGTAAAATTTTAACCGGCTCGCAGAAACAAAGAATTCGTATCTTTTCATAAACGAGTTTTATGCGAAAGGTTATCCTCATCTTGTTTTTGTCTGCACCTGTTTGCGGGTTTGCACAATTAGGTATCGGTATCGGAGTAAAAGGCGGTCTTAATTTTGCCAACATTACCGATGTATCTGGGTTTAGTAATAGCAGCCGAACCGGCTACATGATTGGTGGATACATTACTCCGGGAGCAAAAAAATTGCTGGGGTTCCGGTCAGAAATAATGCTTTCCCGCCAAGGCTATAATTATAAAACTGCTACCAATACAGGTAATGTAAATCTGGATTATCTTTTGCTTCCGCAGCTTATCAATATTAAATTTTCAAAACTAGTCCAGGTGCAGGCAGGCGGGCAGGTTGCTTTTTTATTAAATGCTAATGTGGACAGCAGCGGCTCCGGCAGTGGCAGTCTGTTCGATTATTTTAAAAGATTTGATTACGGAATAGTGGGCGGTGCAGAAATATTTCCATTTCTGGGTTTCTTTATTGGCGGAAGAATAAACGTTAGTCTTAACAATGCCAACGAAGAAGCTCCTGCCGGCGGAAGCTGGCCCAACTTTATTCCCCGGGTTAATGCAAAAAATAATGTAGTGCAGCTATATGCTGGATGGCGGTTTTAATTCGCTTTCAGAAACCTTTAACAACGAAGGTAAAATCATAGTTGTGGATTCCCGTTGAGTAAGCGTCTCATACAATTACTTAACCACTGTTTCATGAAAATCCTACGGCTGCTTATTATTGCAGGTATTATTATCATTGCTGCTTCATGGTTGTCCCATTCTGATATTTGGAAACAGGACAAAGCATTGCATAGCTCATCGAAAGAAAACAGTTACTTAGTTACAAACAAGATAGAAGAAAAATTAGAACGAAAAGCAGCTGTCGCAAA
>JBKJLR010000397.1:0-2599 GCA_046596865.1 Chitinophagaceae bacterium | reverse complement strand
AAGCCGGTGGCTGTTGCTTCTGCTTCACTGATAGCCCCGCAATTCATCGCTTTTAAAAAGAAATTCAGCAAGCCCTGTCCTGTAGCAGCGTCATCAAAAATATCGCCGGTGAGTGTGGAAATTGCCGCCCTGTCAACAAATGTTTTTAATCGATGGGTAGCATCTTGTATGCTGCTTAAAAAGAAATAATAAGTAGCTGCATACCTCATGGGTAATTGAGCCGGGTTCAAATCCCAGCCCTGGTAAAATCCATTGATGAGTGAATGCATAGAATGATTATACCCGATACGCCAGGCATTATGTACTGACTGACGATTTTCTTTTAATTGTTTTGCAGTCAATTTATCTCCCCGGTGCGGTGCAACAGGCATAACATTCGTGGCTCCGTCTGATAAAAATATTCCCGTTCCACCTAATGCCACTTTCGTCATGTGGTGAGCAAAATCACAAACCGGGTGAGCCATCGTCTGGTATTTAGCTGTAATGCCACAGGAGGCTGTGTAATCGTAAGTTCCAAAATGTGCTGCAATTAACCGGCCTTCCCCGGCTCTTATAATTTTCATCAAAGGATTGCGGCCTTCATCATCCATAATGATTTGAGTAGCTTCCACCATTGTCTCCATCTTCAAAGTGCCGCTAACCAGGTTATTTTTTTTCTCTATGATTTCAAAAAAATGAACCAGCGTAATAACCTGTTCCGGTATTGTCACTTTGGGCAGCATCACAATAAAATTATCAGGGAGCTGGCCGCTTGTTTTTTCTAATAAAGTGGTTAAGAAAATATCTAACGTCCTTACGCCACGATTTTTAAGATCTTCTGTAAATGGTTTTATTCTTATTCCTATAAAGGGAGAAATCGTTTTATTTTTCATTCCTTCAGCTAATTCATTGGCTGCATTGACAGCTGTTGCATCTTCTTCCTCATCAGGGCGGTTACCAAAGCCGTCTTCAAAATCAATCCTGAAGTCTTCTACCGCTTCTGTTTTTAATTTTTCCACGATCTTACTGTAAACAGAGTGAGCAAGCCAGGCCGGGTTTTTTTTTCTTTCGCCTGCATCCTGTTTATATAATTTTTTTACCAGTTTCTCTATTTTCTTTTCATCATCAGGCAAATCCTCATAGCCTTCCATCTTTAGTATTTTGGCCAGTATTACAAAGTTGGGAGCATAGGTTTGCAGACTTTTTAGTGCTATCTCTCCCATTTTAATACAAGTATCAGCTTTGAACAGGTTGGCACCTCCATAGACAGTGTGCACCGCTTGCCTGTCCGGTTTATCGCCGGGATAGATTTGTTGAAATTTAAGGTTCGCTGTTTGTAATGATTTTAACAGGATTTCTTTTTCAATATCTGCAATACTAAAATTCATAAATTAATTAGTTTGATTTTTTAACCGCAATATTTTTCAAAGGCACACCGGGATTAAGAGCCCCTGTAAGTAGAGTAGCCAAATGGGTTTAGCAATAAAGGGATATGATAATGCTCATTACTTGTTATCTCAAAAATAATTTCAACATACGGATAGAAAGTAGCAATACCTTCCTTGTCAAAATAGTCTTTGGTTTCAAAACGCATTTTATAAATGCCCTGTTCAGGCAAAACATCCTTATTCAACAAATCAGTAACCCTTCCATCTGCATTGGTAATTCCTCGATTCATTTCTGTCCATTCATCATTTCCCCCCCGATATAAAACAATGGTGACACCCTGTGCTGGCTTCCCTTTGGTAGTGTCTAAGATATGTGTGGTAAGTTGGCTCATTTTTTAATGCTGCATATTTTTTACTCTAACAGTTTTTCAATACGGAGTTTGGTTATACTATTTTGTTCGTCGGCAGCCACCCGGATTTCTTCTTCCGGCCTGTTACGTAATCTCACCTGCAGCATGCCCAGCATTTCTTCTGCTGATTTACCAGTAGCACACACAATAAAGGTATAACCAAATCTTTCTTCATATAACCTGTTACCTTCCGCCAATGCTTCAATTACCTGCTGCGGGCCGCTGCTGACAGCACTTTGTTCACCGGCAGCCCATGTGGCCGTAGATGCAAATTTTTCTGTCAGAGATTCCAGGTCTCCAATCTTCGGGTGATGGGCAAATGCCTCTTTCCAGTCATCATGGCTGCATCCATACCATATCTCTTCTGCATCTTCGAGAATCTCTACCAGGTCATCTGCCGGAAAATACGCCATCATCATCTTCACCCAGGAAGAAGAGCCGCAGCATTTCATCAAAGCTTCTTTCAGCTGGGGCTGACTTAATATATTTAATTCGTGTAGTGTCATTTTAAAAAGAACGCAGGTTATTATGATGATTAAGATTTTTCAAGATTCTACTCTTCAGAATGCTTTTATAATTAATGCAATAATACCGGGGATGCTTAAAATTGTCTGCCATATATCTTATTTCATCATGATAATCATAAAAATCAGTGTTCCGTTTTTATCCGCCCCCATAATCTCAGCCTGCTTACTCCTCCATCAGGAAAGATATTTAATCTCACATGTGTAAACGGGCCCTTGTTCACAATTTCATCTTCAAAAATATGTTCATGATCAGCACCCAGTTTTGATTGGGGTAATATTGTTGTCCATTGAATGG
>JBKJLR010000280.1:0-7039 GCA_046596865.1 Chitinophagaceae bacterium | reverse complement strand
TTAAACGAACACAAAATAGGCTTTTTATGCCATTCTTACCAATAGATAAACTACGGAATACCCGTTAAATTAGATTGCCGTGACGATAATCCGACCTTTTTCAGGTGGGTTTTTAGCCTTAATTTCATACTCTAACCACTATTAATGAAGAGAAAAATCTGTATAGCTTTCTTTACCCTTTTCATATGCCTGATAAATAGGGCTCAAAAGCCGGAGCAACTGCTCAATAAATGGTCGGAAAGATCACCAATTGAAAAAGCATACCTGCATCTCGACCAGGATAATTATATCGCAGGTGAAACAGCCTGGTTCAAAGCTTATTTGTACTCCGATTATCAGCCGGGTACTATCAGCACCAGTTTATATACAGAGTTGGTAAATGATACCGGGAGAGTGATATGCCGTACCATCCTGCCGGTATTATCAGGTACTGCCCATGGCCAGTTTGAATTACCTGATTCATTAACAACTGGTTCTTACCTCATCAGGGCTTATTCTCCCACGATGCTTAACCAGGATGCTGCTTTTATTTATAACCGTAACATTTTTATTTATGGTAAAAAAAATAAAATAGCTGAACCGGTAACTCAGGAGAAAGTAATACGCCTTGAATTTTTTCCGGAGGGCGGCAACCTTATTACTGGTTTTTCGAATTCTGTAGCTTTTAAATCTACCCGGGAAAACGGGTTACCTGCGGCGGCTAAAGGAAATATATTGAATGAAAAGAATGTGATAGCCGGCTCCTTCAGCAGTTACCATGATGGGATGGGTATGTTTGAATTTATACCTGCCTCAAACGAAAAATATTATGCGGTAATCGATGGTGATGCAACAGCAACGAAGTATTACCTGCCCGAGCAAACACAAAAAGGAATTGCACTGACAATAATACCACACCCGCAGGGATTTTTTTTTGAATTAAAACAATTAAAAGATGACCCTGCTTTCCAGGTGGCTTACATGATCGGACAGATGCAGCATCATATTGTATTCAAACAGGAATTCAAAACGTTCAACGAAGAAATACAGGGAGTAATAAATACTCAAAAACTGCACTCCGGCATTTTGCAAATCACTTTTTTTAATAAAGATGATCAACCACTGGCGGAAAGGTTATGCTTTGTCAATAACATGGAGTATATACAGCAAGGAGAAGTGATTGCTGATACAATCAATTTTTTGGCAAAAGGAAGGAACCGCTTCTCTATACAATTAAAAGATACCGTGCAGGGAAGTTTTTCTGTTTCCATCACCGACGCAGCGTACGACCTGCTTCCGGCAAAAGAAGAAAATATTTTTTCCAGTCTTTTGCTTACGGCAGATTTGAAAGGATATGTTCATCGTCCTGCTTTTTATTTTTCCGGCGATAATGATTCCATTAAGATGGCCCTGGACCTGGTAATGATGACAAATGGTTGGCGAAGGTTCAAGTGGTCTGAGCTTTCTGCAAAAGCATCCCAGCCAGACGCATATAAAGACCCAGCCTATATTACTCTTGCAGGAAAAGCAACACTCCGGGATACTAAAAAACCATTTGCAGAAAAACCTTTACTGCTTATGCTCATTACTGCTGACTCCATCCGCAGGATACAAATGATAAGCACTGACAAGTACGGAAATTTCACACTTGACTCAATGCTGTTCTTTGGCAGGTCACGACTTTTTTTCAGCGACATACGGGGAAAGAAAAACCAGTATATAGATGTACGCCTGTCTGCTGATTCTTTGACAAAGTTATTTTCCTTGCCCTCAGTTGGGGTACAACCATTTATGTTTGCTAAAGCTGCAGCTATCACAAACGGTTCTAAAATAGACCTGGCTTATGACGCTATAATGAATGCCAAAGGACTAATGCTGGAAGGAGTAACTATAAAAGCGAAAAAGAAAAGCCCCATTGAAGAGTTGGAAGCAAAATATACCAGCGGTATCTTCTCAAGTGAAGATAATAAAACCATTGACCTCGTAAATACTAAAGAGACAGAGACCTATCCCAATATTTTTGACTATTTGCAATCAAGGGTACCTGGTCTTTCTGTAGTAGCACCTAATTATGAAAGCTCATCGATGGGCGATATGCCTGGATACAGGTTATTTTACAGGCAGGCTGCCAATTCATCTGTTAGCTCTATGGGGGCAATACCTATGATTCTTTACTTAAATGAAATTGAAACGGATGCTGATGTTATTGCCACTCTTCCTGCCGATAAGATTGCAATGGTAAAGTTGTTCAGCCATTTTGCCGGAGCAGCGGGCGGCGGTGCTGGTGGAGTTTTGGCTATTTATACTAAAAAAGGTTCTGACCTTGCTGATGTGATGCAGTATACCGCTGATATAGCAAAGTACAATGGTTATTCCGTCGTCAAAGAATTTTATGCACCCGATTATACAGTTGATAAATCGGCCAGAGTTCAAACAGATAATCGTATTACTTTGGATTGGCGGCCAAATATCATCTTAAATAATGTAAATCCAAGAATACCTGTTACGTTTTATAATAATGATAGAACAAAAATTTTTAGAATAGTGGTGGAAGGAATGACGCAGTACGGAAAAATGATAAGTATCGAAAAGATAATTTCCCGGTAAAACATTTTATGCACAACGATTTTATATTATTTATAATTTGGCTCCATTTAATTATAATCCTGGTATGAAAAATATATTGCCTATTTTTTTAATTCTTTTGTTTTCCCGGCTTTTTGTGCAGGGGCAAAAACCGGATGATCTGCTAAATAGCTGGTCAGAGAAATCACCTATAGAAAAAGTTTATCTCCATTTTGACAGAGATAATTATCTCGCCGGTGAAACGGTATGGTTTAAAGCCTATCTGTATTCAGATTTCTACCCGGATACGATTAGCACAACCTTGTATGTGGAATTATTGAACGCAGCTTCGGTTACAGTATCAGCAAAGGCATTACCAGTGATCTTTGGGAATACCAACGGGCAGTTTGAACTGCCGGATTCGTTGGCAACCGGTAATTACTATATCAGGGCTTTTTCTCCCACTATGCTGAACCATGCTACTGAATTATTATTTCAAAGAAGTATTTATGTACAGGGCAAAAACAATACGGCAATATTTAATCCCGGGAAAAAAACTAAAAGGATTGATTTTTTTCCGGAAAGTGGAAATTTTGTGGCCGGATTACCCAATACCATTGCATTTAAAATAAAGGATGAGAATGGCCTGCCGCTTAACCTCTCCGGTATTGTTAAAAATGAAAATGGAGATAGCCTTGCGGAATTCACATCATATCATGACGGGATGGGCATATTTGATATTAATCCTTCTAAGCAGGTAAAATATTATGTCTCACTGAAAGATGATCTGTCATTCACAAAATATTTTTTGCCAGATGTATCTGTTTCAGGTATTGTATTCAGATTACTACCCAAACCACAAGGAAGGTACTTTGAATTATACCAGCAACCGGGTGATCTATCTCTTAAGCCGGATTATATGATCGGCCAGATGCAGCATCATGTTGTATTTAAAATGAAACTGGATGGCGAAAAAAACGACATCAATGGATTTATTAATACACAACAATTAAACTCCGGGGTTTTACAAGTCACTATTTTTAATAAACAGGGTATGCCCCTGGCAGAAAGATTGTCTTTCATTGATAATAAAGAATATCTGCAAAAAGCGGAAGTGATAATAGATACAGTGAATTTTTCTGAAAAGGGAAGAAACTCTTTTACTGTTTCTTTCCCCGATACGGTAGGGGGAAGTTTTTCTGTAGCGATCACTGATCCCAATTACTCAATTGAATCAGTGAGAAAAGAAAATATTATTTCAAACCTTTTGCTCACCTCAGACCTGAAAGGATATATATATAACCCGGCTTATTATTTTTCAGCGGATCCTGATTCGGCCTTGAATGCCGTGGATATGCTGATGATGACGCATGGTTGGCGGCGCTTTAAATGGACAGAGCTGGCAAGTCGGTCTGTAGCCCCTTTACAATACCGGGATCCGGGATATATAACCATTACTGGTAAAGTGAATATCCGGGACACAAAAAAACCATTATCACAAAAGCAATTATTCTTATTGCTGAATCCATTGGAAGATTCGCTCAATAGCAGTATGCAGTTTATGGAAACCGATGCGCAGGGGAAATTCCGCCTGGACTCACTCATCTTTTTTGGCAAAACCAGGTTTTTTGTAAGTGATATGCAGGGGAATAAAAATAAATGGCTGGATATTTATCCGGATGCTGATTCAGTTAAAACGTATTTTGATTTATCCACTGATATAAAGCATTTTTTATTACCAACAGTTGCCGGAGTCAATCCTATTACCTCCCGGCTTGCCTATGATTATGAAAGTGTATTGAAAGCAAAGGGGGAGATGCTGGAAGGAGTTACCGTAAAAACCAAAAAGAAATCAGCTGTTCAGGAATTGGAAGAACGATATGCCAGTGGACTTTTTTCCGGGTTAACAGAAAAGACAATTGACCTTGTTAATACAAATGAAAAGGTTTATCAGAATAATATTTTCGATTATATACAGGGCCGTGTATCGGGTATTCGGGTTGAAAGAAATGCGGGTAGTTATGAGCTTTTTTACCGGCAGCGGCTTTCGTTAACGGGCGGCCCCATTCCAATGGTTTTATACCTCGACGAAATGCAAACAGATGCCCGGATGATTGCTACTTTACCTGCCAACCAGGTATCTATGATTAAGGTATTTAGTTCTTTTGTGGGCACCGCCGGAAATGGGGCCGGGGGTGTATTAGCCATTTACACAAAAAAAGGAGCTGATCTTACTAATTCTCTTTCTACTTCCGGAGACATTTTTCAATACAAAGGCTATTCAGTTATAAAAGAATTTTATTCGCCGGACTATGCTACCGGACAGAATGTAAATAGGGCTTCTTCACAAAAGGACCAACGCATTACCCTTCACTGGCAGCCTGATATTATCGTGGATGGAGTGAACCAAAAAGTTCCGGTTAAATTTTATAACAATGAAAGGTCACGCAGTTTCAGGATCGTTGTGGAAGGAATGACTTCAGAGGGTAAAATGTTATTCATTGAGAAAATAGTATCCCCCGCCTCAAAAGGGTTTTAAAAACGAAAGACCCCGGAGTTCTTACGGGAACAACGGGGCCCAGGTTTTTCAACCGTTGAAAACTATTTGGCAGGAAAGCCGGAACTTGCTTTCGCTTCATTCATCTGTTGTGTGTGGCGGTTACTGTGAGCAGCTATCATCAGATAAAGTTGGTAGCAATCAATCCAACCGAAAGGTAATTGGGCCACATGATTTCTCAGGTCTTCAGTAGAATTTTTCATGTATTTAATATGGTCAAGCCTGGTCTTCTTAAAATCTTCTGTTGCATCGTTTAAAGAATTATACCCGGTATTTTTTGGCTGTATGGGTTCAGGAGCCTGTTGTTTATTGCTTCTGTCCTCTACCATCTTTACAAATTGTTCATCGGTTACTTTTATTTCTGAACGTTTCTCCGGATTGGCCGCAGCCTTCATAGTATTTTCGAATAAATTCCACAATAACTTTTCAGCACCCGCAATATGATACATACATTCCTTCACTGACCATTTTTCAGGAGCCGCTTTATAATTCAACTGGGCATCTGATAAGTCTTTACAGCTTCTTAAAGCGTCATCCCGGGTTTCCTTCATCAGCACAATAGCATATTTTTTTTCTTTTTTGGATACGGTACTGTCCTTGATAGTTCCTGCAAGACCTGTAATAACAAGTAGTGTAAGGAGGGATCGACCCATGGTTCTTTTTATCATAGTAAACCTTTTTAAAATTATATGTCGGATAAGGAAGTTATCCAGAGGGTGGGAAAGAAAAGAAAAGGTACAAAACATTTTGAAATGGCCAAGAAAGTTTTTAGCACATTCCCATGTATATTATTTCAACGGTATGTCTCCAACAAGGTTTTGTCATCTCAGTGTATCTTTAACTGATGAAAATAAATGAAATAATTTCCTTTCTTGAAACCCAGGCACATCCCTCCCTGCAGGAACCTTATGATAATGCAGGCCTGATAACAGGTGATGCTGATTGGGACTGCAGTGGAATCATTTGTTCACTGGATGCAATAGAAGAAGTGGTGAAAGAAGCAATTGCAAAAAAATGTAATCTGATCGTTGCACATCATCCTATCATCTTTAGCGGGTTGAAAAAAATAAATGGGTTGAATTACGTGGAGAGAACAATTATTACAGCTATTAAAAACGATATTGCTATTTATGCTATACATACCAACCTTGATAATGTGATACATGGAGTAAGCGGAAGAATGGCTGAATTGTTAGGGCTAAAAAATGTTTCCATTCTTGCTCAAAAGGATAACACATTAAAGAAGCTTTTTACTTTTGCACCCCTTGAAAAGGCAGAACAGGTCCGCCAGGCCATTTTTATAGCTGGGGGTGGACATATTGGTAACTACAGTGAATGCAGTTTTAATGCAGATGGCACGGGCACATTCAAAGCAGGTGAAGGAGCTACCCCTTTTGTGGGAGAAGTTGGGAAACGGCACCAGGAAAAAGAAACAAAAATTGAGGTCATCTTTCCGGCATTTTTAGAGAATAAAATTATAACAGCTATGAAAGCTGCCCATCCTTACCAGGAGGTGGCTTATGAAGTGATTTCTCTTACTAACCGTAATCAGGAAATTGGGTCAGGGGTAATCGGGGAGTTGCCTGAAATGTTTGAAGAAAGGCAATTTTTGGCAAGGCTAAAACAAATTTTCAGCGTTCCAGTAGTCCGTCACACCAATTTATCAGGTAAATCCATTAGAAAAATAGCCCTTTGTGGTGGAGCTGGGAGTTTATTGATTTCCAAAGCCTTAGCGGCCGGGGCTGATGCTTACATAACCGCCGATATTAAATACCATGAGTTCTTTGATGCTAATAGCCGGATGCTGATTGCTGATATTGGTCATTATGAAAGCGAACAGTTCACCATCAACCTTCTACAGGAAATTTTAGAGCAAAAATTCCCTACCTTTGCCGTCCTTAAAACAGAGGTGAAAACTAACCCGGTACACTACTTTTT
>JBKJLR010000105.1:0-3091 GCA_046596865.1 Chitinophagaceae bacterium | reverse complement strand
ATGAGCGGTGTATACGATCTGTCAGAATACACAAAAGGGTATTTTGACGATGATGCTTATTTTAACAGCCCCTGGCATTATATGCAAAACCTGGCTGATCATACTATCCTGGAACAGATTCGCAAAAGCAGCCACATTCATCTTTTAACCGGGAGTGGCTCATACGAAGATCCTGCTGCCAGTGGAAAATTTGCTAAGATTCTGTATGACAAGAGTATCTGGTATGAACTTGATATGTGGGGAGAAGAATGGCCCCATGACTGGAACACCTGGCGGGCCATGTTACCGCATTACCTGGGTGCAAAGTTCTGATGTTGTGTAATATTTACGGCAAGTGCATCTTTTTCATTGTAAATACCGGCTATGAGAAAGATGATTCTTTGCATAATTATTTTCCCTCTTTTTGCGAAGGCACAATCGCCTGAATCAGAAATTGCTTTTAAAAATAGCATTCCTGATAGTTTAGGTAAACCCATCCGTCTTCCTGAACCAGGTTATTACCGCGGATTTAATATGGAGGATATTGCAGACTATTATATAAAGCAAAGGATTTTTATAATATCAACAGACTCCATTTACCGGAGAATATTCTGGGATTACCGCTTTACAAAAGATTCACTTCAGAAGTATGGACCTGACAAAGATTCCCTGTATTATAAGTGGATGGTGAAACACCGGGTTGATTCACTGCCCGTTATTGATTTCAGCAAACAGGAATTAGTCATGTACTCCTCCTGCGGGCAATGCCTGGCTTTTTGTGAGCATGAAAATGGAAATAAAAGTACATCATGTCATCGTAACGTTTGTAATTTTATGTACGAATGGTTTTTAAGAGATAAAAAGTATGTAGTAACAAATGAGACGGGGCAAAAAAGAATTTTTTTAGATGCCTTGTATGGATACAGTCCTGACAGTACAGCAAAATTTATAAATCTTCCTTCAGCATGGCGTACTGATTTTCACAAATTTTTTGAAGTAGGGAAAAAGTCTTCTTACCTATATATAGTTGCTGATTCTCTTTATCACAAAATATTTTCATGGGAATTTAAATACTACGGCAGTTCTATGCCGGTCATTGATTTCACCAAACAGGAATTACTGGTAAGGGTGGTGTGTCATCAATGCCTTATGTCATGCAATCCGCAAGGTTTCAATTGGAATAATACACCCTGCCACCGGAATGTCTGCCGGTACAGCTACACCTGGTACCTGCGGGATAAGACATTAACCCGGGATTAATTTTTCAAGCCAGGCTGTAAAATCTTTCCGGTCAATCATCTCTGCTCCTAAGCTTTCAAGATATTCAGTATAAACCTGGCAATCTATTAATTTGATACCGTCTTCTTTTAACTGTTGTACATACTTAATAAAAGCAAACCGTGAAGCATTGTTTACTTTACTGAACATGCTTTCACCAAAAAATACATTGCCGAGTTTGATGCCATACAATCCCCCAACCAATTCACCATCTTTCCATACTTCTGCGCTGTGGGCATAGCCAAGTTCATGCAGTTTGCAATAAGCTTTCTGTACTTGATCGGTTATCCAAGTTCCTTCCTGCCCGGGCCGTTTTGTGTATTTACAATGATGAATAACCTGTGCAAATGCTGAGTTCGTTGTAAATACAAATTCATTTCTTTTTAAAAGAGGTGTAATGCTCTTGCTTACTTTTAATTCTCCGGGAAATAAAACAAACCGGGGGTCCGGGCACCACCACAAAATAATATCTCCTTCATACCACGGGAAAATACCATGGCGGTACGCAAGTAATAGTCTTTCGGATGAAAGGTCGCCGCCCATGGCCAGCAATCCATCCGGTTCTGCCAAATGAACTGGTGGAAAAACTAAATCTTTATCCAATACAAATAATGCCATCCTATAAAATAAAAAAACCCGCGCCGGTTTACCCGGAACGGTTTGTAAATTAATAAACCCTTATCTATTCTTTGATAAATTTCTTCTGGCTTATCAAAGTGCCATCTTTTTTACTTACTCTCAGAAAATATAATCCTTTAGAAAGTTTGTCAATGCTTAAAGTAGTATTGTTATCTGATAGCTTTTGTGTCAACACTTTTTGCCCGTTAATATCAAAAATCTCAATCACCTTTTGCTCATCATATCCCCTTACAGAAATATTTATTATTTGATTTGCAGGGTTTGGATAAACATTCAGGCGATAAGGTGATTCGGTATTGGTAAATTCTGCTGAACCACCAGCTAACTGTTCGCAAGTTTGTGTAGTTTCCGGACCTGCACTTTGTGATGCGATATTTGAACCAGTAACCGTTACCTGGTCTATATAGATAAGATCACTGTTATCACTCGCATCACACTGAAAGCGGAATTGTGCATTGGTCGGGAAGGTGACACCCGTAATGGTAACAGTGGCATGATAGAAGCCATTATTATTAAAGTTGGTGCCGGAAACATACGTAGCAACGGTTGACCAGGCTGTACCATTATAATACCTTACCCAGAAATCTTCGCCGGCTTCCATGCTGGTGGCATAGAAATAGAAATCAACCACCAACTGGTTATAAGCACTTACATTATACACAGGAGATGTCATAGCAGAAGGTATTCCTGAGTTATCCCTTATATAGATGGAGAAATTTCCTTCATAGGAATTAATACCTGAATACCGGGCACAATCACTGCCACCATCAACCCAGCCATCCCATCCTGTTTCAAAGTAATGGGCCAGGATCGTTGTGGAGCTAACACTTTGGGTAGTTGCAGAAATGATATTGGAATTAGTACTATTACCAGCGGCATCTTTCGCTGTTACATAAATGTTGTAAGATGTTGATGCCGTTAATCCGCTTACAGTATAGGTTGTTCCGGTAGTTGTTCCATTCAATACACTGTTTACGTAAACATCATATCCGGCGACACCTACATTATCAGTGGAAGCTGTCCACGATAAGTTAATACTTGTTGTTGTACTGCCAGTTGTACTAAGTACTGGTGCCGTTGGCGGTTGTGTATCACCGGCAGCGGATGTTGTGGCAGAAATGGTATTTGAATTAGTCCCGTTGCCCGCTGCATCTTTTGCCCGTACATAAATACTGTATGTTGTAGAAGCCGTTAA
>JBKJLR010000033.1:0-3052 GCA_046596865.1 Chitinophagaceae bacterium | reverse complement strand
TTAAGCAGCACTTCTTCATGCTGCTGAAAAATATCAATCACCCAATTGATCATATCATCGAAATCATACCGGTGATTATCATGTAAAATCTGCTGGTAAGTTTTAAAAGATTGAATAGCTGCTTTCAGTTTTTCCATCCGTTCCACTTCGTCTTTACCTTTTTGAGTAAACTGGAAATTACCCTTTGCTTTTTCCCGTTTGTTGTAATAGCCATCTGTTTCGGGAATAATATTGTTAGTATATTCATCTACTTGTTGCAGCAGCCTTTCTTCCTTCCATCCTTCTCTTTTTATGGCAGAAAATAAATTGGAAAGATAGGGGAGATCGTAATAGATCTCACCTTTATAACGTTTCAGGGGGTTGTCTTTGGTAAAGCCATCAATCAATTGTTTCAGGAATTGTACCCTTTCCAGATCACTCAATGCTTCCAGTTCCTTTTTATTAAAATAACGGATGTTTTCCTGGATAACTGTGTTGCAAAAAGAGTGAAAGGTGTGGAGGTTTACTTTATAGGCTTCGCTGCCGATTAAGTTTAATAACCTTTTACGCATGGCTACCACACCTGCATCCGTGTATGTAAGACAAAGAATGTTCTGCGCATTTGCAACACCTTCCAATAATATCTTTCCAATCCGGCTGGCAAGAATTTGTGTTTTACCGGTTCCAGGTCCGGCAATTACCATTACCGGTCCTTCAATAGTATCTACAGCCAGCCGTTGTTTCTCATTCAGCTTTTCGTATTCTTCCCTGAATCTTTTTTCTAATTTTTCCTTATTAAATGACATTGAAACCGAACTTTTCTTGTTGAAAATCGTTATTCAAACGAATTTAAACCATTAATCACCATGGCCGCACATTCTCTTAAAACAGTTCAGAAAATTCCAATTTCATTGGATAAGGCATGGGAGTTCTTTTCCAATCCGGCTAACCTGCAGGCTATTACACCGGACAACATGGGATTTAAAGTGATATCAAAACATCATGGAGAGAAAATGTATGCCGGGCAAATCATAGAATATAATGTAAAGCCTTTCCTGGGTATTCCTCTTTATTGGATGACGGAGATAACGCAGGTAAAAGACAAGGAATATTTTATTGACGAGCAACGATACGGGCCTTATAACTTATGGCATCATCAGCATCATTTCAAAGCGATTGAAGGCGGGGTAGAGATGACAGATATTATTCACTATAAAAATCCCTTTTGGATATTTGGAAGGATCGCCAATGTTTTATTTGTAGAAAATCAATTGAAAGGAATCTTTGATTACCGCTACAAAAAAGTAGAAGAGTTGTTTGGCAAATGGAAAACATAATAAACTTCTCGCAAAGACGCTACAACGCAAAGAATACAGATGTTTACACTTTGAACACCCCCGAATTATTAATTGTTAATTATTAACTATTAATTATTTTATACCCGCCCTTTTCTTTAATTCGGCAATAGGCATCACCATCATTCTTCCGATTGGTTTATTTTTTCTATAAGTGATCACTTTCATCGTGGATGCGTCTTTCGGTACAGTTAATGGCGAGGAATAAGCCGGGTAAAAATTATCAGGGAATGAATTATCGAAGCTGTAATGGATAGATAAGCCTTCTACTTCCGTATTTAATTTTACAATTATTGTGGCGGTATCTTTTTTACTTACTTCAAAAATTGCATCATACATACTGGGAGCATATTTTACTTCCGCCTCATTCAGTCTGTCAAAATGATTCTCAACCCTGGATACAAAATCATTCCACCCGGTAGCTATCGGGTTTCTTTTTTCCCCGCCTGCCGGACGGGCAGGTTTCGGACTCCAGAGTGCTTCAGCAATAGCAAACCCCCTCGGCCATGTCATATATTGTGCTTGCCGCATATTGTACACCTGTTCTGTCCACAAGTTAGCCTGACCACCTTTTATTAATGATACATCAATACCTTCCGGTGTTGGGTCAAACTGGTAAGCTTTTTTTAACCGGAGTGTTGCATACACCGGTGGTTCCATGATGGCATCACTCTGCATATAATCTATGTACGCAAAATCTGTAGGACTCATCACCACTTCATGCCCCAGCTTTGCTGCTTCTATGCCGCCTTTCATTCCTCTCCAGCTCATAACAGCAGCATTGGGCGCCAAACCACCATCAAGTATTTCATCCCAACCAATCATTTTTTTCCCTTTGCTGTTGATGATTATTTCTACTCTCTTTACAAAATAACTTTGTACCTCATCCAGGTCTTTCAGCTTTTCTTTTTGCATCAATGCTTTTATCTGTTCACTTTTCTCCCAAAAGTTTCGGGCCGTTTCATCGCCTCCCATGTGGATGTATCCAAAGGGAAATAGCTGTGCTACTTCGGTAAATACTTTATCTAAAAATTCATAGGCATATTCATTGGCGGGACAAATAGTGTTATCTAATATGCCATAAAAGTGCTGACCACCACCGGGCCATATCATAAATTGGTCGCCGGGGCTTACATAATATTGTCCGGGGGTGCAAGACAATTCAGGATAAGAAGCAAGGGCTGCAAGGTTGTGCCCGGGCACATCAATTTCTGGTAGAATATTTACAAAACGGTCGCTGGCATATTTCACCAATTCTTTAATATCCTCATGAGTATAAAATCCACCATACGTAGCTTTTTCACCCGGCTCTGGTTTTGATAATCTACCAAATGTGCCTGTTCTTTCTACCCGCCATGCACCTACTTCTGTTAGCTTCGGCAAACTTTTTATTTGTAGTCGCCACCCCTGGTCATCTGTCAAATGTAAATGCAACAGGTTGAATTTATATTTCACCATCTGGTCAATATAATCTTTCACTTCTGCTACCGTAAAGAAATGCCGGGATACATCCAGCATCAAACCCCTCCAACCGAAGCGGGGATGGTCTTCGATGGTGACAACCGGGATTGTCCATTTTTGGAGTAAGAGTTCTTTTTTCCTTAAAATTTCCGGAGGTAATAATTGAAAAAGCGTTTGAATTCCATAAAATATACCAGCAGGCTGGCCTGCAGTTATTGAAACACCATTCAGATTTACTTGTAGCCTGTAACCTTCTT
>JBKJLR010000326.1:0-2722 GCA_046596865.1 Chitinophagaceae bacterium | reverse complement strand
TGAAAGAAGTTTTGAATCGCTTCTTTCTGCTGACAAAATACTTTTTTGTGGCAATGGCCGTAAAAAACTACAGCTTTTGATTATAAATACCCATGCAAGCTTCAGTGATACCCTCAGCAATGCTTCCCATCTTGCAGCATTATCAATCCGTTGTTTTCATAAAAAAGAATTTGCTGATCTTGCTTACTCCGAACCGCTTTATATAAAGGAATTCTATTCCCCTATCCGCAAGACCTGATCAGAAAATTCGTCTAATTAACAATAAATATCAAAAAAAAACTTGTAGCAGGTGTAATTTTGCCTTCCTTTTAATCGTCATACTACTATGAATAACTATTCGCTAACGCTAAGTACTTCAGCGGACAATGGCACCCCTCTTAAAGTGGATCTGTTGAATGTGAAAAAAGCAGCCCTGATACTAAGAGCCGTCAATCATAAACTCCGGCAGCAAATGCTTAAACTAATAGATGAACAGGGCAAAATGACTGTTACGGATCTTTATGTAAAGTTGCGGCTGGAACAATCGGTAGCTTCCCAGCACCTCGCTATTTTGCGTAAAGCAGGTTTTGTAAAAACTACCCGGGATGGTAAATTCATTTACTATTCTGTAAATGCGAATCGTATGCAGGAACTTAACAAATTTGTGGAGGATCTGCTCAGCTGATTAGTCTTAACTTATTGTGAAACGTTCCTCCCCACCGGGAAGGAACATTTTTGTTTATAATGAAGTATTTTTGCAGCCTGCGCTTTAAATGCAGAGTTAAATAGTTAAGTTATGTACATCAAACAATTATATACGGGTTGCCTTAGTGAAGCTGCTTATTACATTGAAAGCAATGGTGAATCAGCCGTTATTGACCCGCTGAGGGATATTGATGCCTACCTTGATCTGGCTAATGAAAGAAAATCCCGCATCAAATATATTTTTGAAACTCATTTTCATGCTGACTTTGTAAGCGGACACCTTGACCTGGGAAAAGCTACCGGTGCTCCGATCATCTATGGACCAAATACTAATACAAAGTTTCCGGTTCATGTGGCAAAGGACGGAGAAACATTTACCATTGGGGATTTGACCATTGAAGTGTTGCACACACCTGGTCATACGCTGGAATCAACCTGCTATTTATTAAAAGATGCAACCGGAAAAAATTATTGTGTGTTTACCGGAGATACTTTGTTTGTGGGTGATGTAGGACGTCCGGACCTGGCACAAAAAGGGGCAGACATTACGATGAATGATTTAGCAGGGATGATGTACGATAGCCTGCAATCAAAAATTATTCCCCTGGCTGATGAGGTAATCGTTTACCCCGCACATGGCCCAGGCAGTTCCTGCGGCAAAAACCTGGGACCCAATACACACAGCACTATCGGCGAAGAAAAAAGATCCAATTATGCATTGAAGGCTGTCAATAAAGAAGATTTTATAAAAGAAGTAACCAATGGTATTGTTGCACCACCTTCTTATTTCCCTATCAATGCTAAAATAAATAAAGAAGGTTATGATAGTTTGGATGATGTGCTGGTACAAGGATTAAAGGCATTGTCTGTGGAGGAGTTCAGGCAATTAATGAAAGATGATATTATTATTGTTGATACCCGCCGGGCTGATGTATTTACACAAGGGTTTATTCCTGGTTCTATCTTTATTGGTTTAGAAGGTCGCTTTGCCGAATGGGCTGGCAGCCTCTTACCTTTTGATGCACCGATGATATTGGTAACAGAACCCGGAAAAGAAAAAGAAACCATTGTGCGGATGGCGAGAGTTGGTTTTTCTACCGTCACAGGTTACCTGGATGGTGGATACGATGCCTGGAAAAATGCCGGTGAGACCACGGATATGATTGTTGATATAGAAGCTGACGAACTGATGATGGATATACCACATGATAAAAACTTAATGGTGGTGGATGTTCGGCGGCCCACAGAATATGGGGATGGACATTTGAAAGATGCACAAAATATTCCGCTGAACGAGATGACCGACCCGGCCACGATGGCTAACCTGGAAGAAGAGCAAAATCTTTACGTTCATTGCGCCGGAGGTTACCGGAGTGTTATAGCATCTTCTTTATTAAAACGACAGGGTTTTCACAATCTCAGAAATATATTAGGTGGCTGGGCAAAAATTAAAGAGCAGGAAAAAGCGGAGATAGTGAAAGAGACAAGTGTGCTGAATTAGTTTGGCCACAGATTACAATTCAGTTAACCACAGATTACACAGATTTACACAGAAAATACAGGTTAGAATGAATGGCACTCATCCCTCTTAGAAGTGGCAATGCCTTATTGAGGAAACACTTGTTTCATTGTTAAAATGGCAAAAAATAAAAGCTGCGTCAACAGCTAATCTGTGTGAATCTGTGTAATCTGTGGATAGACCTACATTTTTGATTGCACCCACTCCTCCAGTTCCGGCGTACTCTCCACACTTATAATAGCTGCATATCTTGATGTATTACCATTGTGTACACCTACATGCCACAGTCTTTGTGAATCTACAATGAAGTGAGAACCTTTTTGCATGGGCACTTTTGCTTCTGATTCTTTAATGGGCAAATTATTTTCATCACTATCATACAACAACATATAACTATCGGGGTTATCAGTTAATTCAATCCACATTCTTACCACCCATCCTTCCATTTCGGGGTTCAAACGGTTATTATCATCCCGGTGTACGGATCGGATGGCCTCGTCGTGGGTCTGAGGCTCTAAT
>JBKJLR010000010.1:0-3299 GCA_046596865.1 Chitinophagaceae bacterium | reverse complement strand
CTCTACCGCCTGGCTGGCTTTGGTTGCGTATAATGCAGGTATAGTTTCTTCACTTAATGAAAGCTGCAACAACTCAATATAACCTTTAGCTGTTGTAAGGGGTGTTTTCATTTCATGGCTGGCAATACTTATAAAGTCATCTTTTTTTTGTTCTGCCATTTTCTGTTCATTAATATCGGTACTGGTACCTATCCATCGCTCAATTTTGCCATCGGCATCTTTTACAGGATAGGCACGGGTTAGAAACCAAAAATATTCTCCGTCATACCTGCGAAGTGGAAAGGTTAGCTCAAATACTTCGCCTTTTTTTAATGCTTCTTTTATAAAAGTTACTACTTTTTCTACATGGTCTGGATGATGTAATTTTTGCCAGCCCCAACCTTGTATTTCGTCAAATGTGGTACCGGTGTAATCATACAATCGCTGATTATTCCAAAATCGCCATCCCTCTGCATTGGAAATCCAGGCAAGGTTTTGAATGCTGTCGGCAAAAATGCGAAATTGCTTTTCGCTTTCTTTAATTTTATTCTCTGCATTTTTTTCATCGGTAATATTTGTATGCACTCCAATCCATTCTCTTATGGACCCATCTTTGTTTAATAATGGTATAGCTTTTATAGAAAACAGCCCCCACTCACCACTATTAGTTTTTACCCGGTGTTCAAATACAAAAGTTTTAAATTCTTTCACTGCTTCATTCCATGCTTCGAGAGTAGGTTGTGAGTCATCAGGATGTATGGCCGTTACCCATCCATAGCCCTGATACTCTTCATAGCTTTGTCCTGTAAGTGCTGCCCAGCCCTTTTGCTCACCTTCCATTTCTCCTTTGGCATTATTAGTCCATAAAATTCCCTGTACTGCTTCTACTGCTGCTCCAAATCGTTGTTCGCTTGCTTCAATTTGTTTGCGGGCTTCAACCTGTTGTGTTACTTCCACTGCATGTGACATTATTCTTTCCGTAATTCCATTTTTGTCCTTCAATGGCTGTACTACTAAATTATAATAGCCCAAAACCAATTTGTCATTTCCTTCATTGATTAATTCAATAGGTAATTCATTGGCGACGAATGGCTCTCCAGTTGAATAAACATTATTAAGCATCGCTATTAAGCCCTGTTGCTCCAGTTCAGGAAAAAGCTCTTGCACAGGTTTGCCAATTGTAATTTTTCTACGGGCGGTTTTTTCGTGTTGAACGTTGGCAAATTCATAAATGTGGGTGTCTCCTTTATAAATGGCAATGCCTGCCGGAGCATTCATAAACGAATTATAAAGCACTTGTCGCTCTTCGCTCAGGCGTTTTTCACTGGCTTCAATTATCTTACTGGCGGTTAACTCGGCTGTTACATCAATAGCCACAGCGATTATGCCTGAAATCATACCGTCAGCATCTCTATAAGGTTCATAAACCAAATTAACATATACCAGTTCTATTCCTCCGTTTCGTGGAAGGGTTACAGGTACGCCATCTGCGGAAAAAGTTTTTCCTGTTGTATAAACCCCTGTTACAATTTCTTCTAATCCCTGGTCTTTTGCTTCGGGTAAGGCCTCAAAAATGGGTTTATGCATAATCTCTATTGCAGTTTTGCCCCACAGCTCAAACATTTTGTCATTTGCCAGTTCAACAATAAAATTTTCCCCTTTAAAAATACACATTGCAACGGGTGCCTGTAAAATGGTGCTTCTTAAATTTTCTTCGTTTTTTTGAATGGCAAGTTTGGCAAGACTAACTTCTTCTAAGCTTTCTTTTAATGCCTTTACCGCTTTTACTTTTTCAGTGGTTTCAATTACTGTAACCAGAACGCCACCTACTTCACCATCTTCTAACCGTATGGGACTATAAGAGAAATCAAAAACACATTCTTCTAAAAAACCATTCCTGTCCAAATGCAAAATAAAGTCGGGAAAGCCAACCGGTGTACCCTGCATCACACCTTCAAACATGGGGCCGATGGTAGTCCATATTTCTGTAAAAGTGTGTCGGGTGCCTATTCCCAAGGCCTGCGGATGTTTTGTGGCGCCAAGAATAGGACGGTAACCATCGTTATACAATTGAATGTACTCTTTGCCCCAGGCTATATACATACCAAAAGGAGAATCGAGCATGATACCCACTGCGATGCGCAAAGGTTGCGGCCATGTATCAGGACTGCCAATAGCAGTTGTTGACCAATCATAGGAGCGGATAAGTTCCCCCATTTTGCCACCGCCCGAGAGAAACGCAGGTATTATTTTTTCTTTTTCTTTTTCTTTCTCTTTCATGATTACTCTCTGGATTTACCCTTCCTGAAAAAAAGTTGAGGTTTTATTCGTCAAACCTCAATAACGTCAAACCAAATATTATCAGGTTCGTTGTTGTCCAATTATCAGTCTGAAAGTTTATAAATATGTTCTTCAATCTCTGTTTGTCGGACATTAGCAAATCCTTTTTCCTTTCCAATTTTTACAAAACCACTTAAGTATTTTGTCTTACTAATTTTCAATAGGTTCCCAAAGTTGAACTTTGTTTGCTTCTGCATCAAGAATATGTACAAATTTCCCATAATCAACTATTTCGATAGTGTCCACAATAGTTACACCGTTCTTTTTTAATTCTTCAACAAGTGCTTCCAGGTTTTCGACCCTGTAATTTATCATAAAGTCCTTTGTTGAAGGTTCAAAGTATTTTGTGTTTTCGGGAAACGGTTGCCATTGTGTTTGTCCTTTTTTTGTACTGTCTGAACCTTCATACCACTCAAAAGTTGCTCCTCCATATGGATTTGTGTTTAAACCAAGATTGTTTTTATACCATTCTGTCATTTTTTTTGGGTCTTTGCATTTGAAAAAAATGCCACCAACGCCTGTTACTTTTTTCTTTATTGTTGTTGTATTTTGTTTTTTGATCATTGTCTTAAATGCAAAGCCTGAAAGAAAAGATGTTGCAATAACTAAAACTATTAAAGTTGTCTTTTTCATTTTGTTACAATTTTGTCGTTTAAGATGTCGTTCGAAATGCTTACCGCTAACGTTTCGGGTATTGCCGAAGGCGGGAATTTCAGCTCTGCCGCTTAATAGATTTATTAATGTTTAATTACTTTCGTCAGCAAAATAATATTTCGCCAGCCCCGCTTTTGGCAATACCTTGTTAGCGGTTCGTTGCTTTTGTTCACTTTCGTCTGTTGTTGCAAATTTTTTTTCTTAGTTCGTTACAGGCTGCTGTTTATATTCCGAATAAGTAATAAACCTATTTCCGTCGAAAAGGTAGAGACCTGTCTCTCTTGTACCCACCCAAAGATTTCCGCTTGTATCTTCCAAAATTGACC
>JBKJLR010000363.1:0-4769 GCA_046596865.1 Chitinophagaceae bacterium | reverse complement strand
CCACCATTCCTTTTGTACCAGTCCCCATTGAATTTCCCAAGGCAATTATATCCAACGATTTTTTTTGCAGCGAGGCATCCATCAACTGTGGATTACCCGATGATTTTATGCCACCCGTAGACGCTTCATCTTTTCCCCCTCTCACCCAATGTGGAACCATGCATTCCTGCATCCAAGCCTTATCTGCACCACTTTCCTGCATTGTTTTGAATCCCCATTGCTCTGCCTTAACCATCTCTGGCGAACCCGCCAGCCTTCCGCCTATTTGTTTGGTTAAATACCGGAGATTCTCATAAGCTTTTCCATTTGTGAGTATTTCATCTGAAATTCTTTTAATAATAGTTGAATCTTCCTTTTGTCCAAAAGCAGTTATTTCAAAAAGAATAAGAATTAAGAAAAGTGGGCCTTTTTTCATGTAGCTGAATTTTGCTAAAGATAGCAGAAAGTCAAAAAAAGTACATAAAGATTTAAGACAAACGGTAAACCTTACTCCTGTAAAACTGTTACCTTCATTTACTGATTTATATAACCATGCGAATTGGAATTGTTTGCTACCCAACTTTTGGCGGTAGTGGTGTTTTAGCTACAGAATTAGGAAAAGCTCTTGCCCAGAAAGGCCACCAGGTGCATTTTATTACCTATCAGCAGCCCGTGAGGCTGAATGGATTTATTCCCAATATCTTTTACCATGAGGTGCAGGTACCCACCTACCCTCTTTTTGATTATCCCCCTTATGAAACTGCACTGGCCAGTACGATGGTGGATGTGATCAAGAATAATAACCTTGATTTACTGCATGTCCATTATGCTATACCACATGCTTCTGCTGCTTACATGGCCAAGCAGATCCTAAAAAAAGAAGGGAAGACCATACCCGTAATTACTACACTCCATGGAACTGATATTACACTGGTGGGAAGAGATAAAACGTATGCACCTGTGGTAACATTCTCCATTAATGAAAGTGATGCCATTACAGCAGTATCACAAAATTTGCGGAATGAAACTTTTAAGCATTTTAAAATTGAAAAAGAAATTGAAGTCATTGTCAACTTTGTTGATGTAAGCAGGTTTAGCCGCAAACCAATTGATGCTTTTAAAAAAGTAATTGCGCCAAATGGTGAAAGAATTTTATTACATGCTTCCAACTTCAGAAAAATAAAAAGGGTTCAGGATGTCGTAAAAATTTTTGCTGAAGTAAATAAGCAGATCCCCTCCAAGTTGCTTTTTGTTGGTGACGGCCCTGAACGAAATACGGCAGAGGATCTGGCAAAAGAATTAAATATTTTTGATGAAATCCGTTTTGTAGGAAAACAGGAACAAATGGAAGACATTCTTGCTATTGGAGATTTATTTCTTCTTACTTCAGAATATGAAAGTTTTGGGTTGGCAGCACTGGAAGCTATGGCAGCAGGAGTTCCGGTAGTTTCAACCAATGCCGGTGGATTGGGCGAAATCAATATCCCGGGAGAAACCGGCTATATGAGTGATGTGGGAGATGTGGCTTCTATGAGTCAACAGGCTTTATCCATTCTAAAAGATGATGCGACACTTAAACAGTTCAAAGATAAAGCCGCAGCCCATGCTAAAGAGTTTGACATTAATAATGTCATTCCTATATATGAAAAATTGTATGAACGATTTCTATAAATAAAAGGTCCGGGTGTCATTCTGATTAGCGCCGGAGCCACGGTTTGGGATCCACATTTCTTGTTTCAATCATCAGAATAAAATCAATTTGCCCTCCATTCCCATCATCATCCTTTCCTGCCTTTCCGATTTGTTGACCTGTTTTTACTGCAGACCCTTTCCCAACACTTACTGATGTAAGGTTACTGTACGTAGTAAAATATTTACCGTGCCGGATGGTAATAGCCATACCGTCTCCCAGGTTATATACACCACTTACCTCACCATCAAATACTGCTTTAACCGCCACACCTGCCGATGGGGTTGATATAGTCAGGCCGGGATTGTCAAATGTCAGAAGTGTATTATCAATTTTATTATTCCCAAAATTCATTGTCACCACCCCATTGTCCACCGGCCAGGGTAATTTAGCCCTGTTCAGTGCAAACTCTTTATTTAATGCCACATCCGTTGCATTAAAATTCAGGTAACTATCAGGTTTTTTAGTGGGTTCATTTCTTTTTGGGGTTGTAACTACTGTTGGGTTGGTAGTTGGATTTGTACCAGGTTTAGTATTGGCGGGATTTTCTGCCGGTTTATTTTTTTTTGCCAGATCATCTGCCTTCTTTCTTGCATCAGCATCTGCTTTTGCCTTAGCCTCAGCTTCTTTTTTTGCAGCCTCTATTTCCCGTCGTACAATAGCCGTTATTGCATTTTTCAGGTCACGGTCCTTTTTCTTTTTTGCAGTAATTTCCTTTGATAGATCTTTTTCTTTTGATTTTAACTGGGTAACGATTACATCTTTTTCTTTCCTTTGAACTGCCAATTCCTGCACCTGCTTGGTTTGATTACCCAACGCCGAATTTTTTTGTTGCTTTCTTCCCAACTGTTGTTGTTTCCGGTTGGCGATCAGTTCTTGTGTTTGTAGTATTATACCCACCTGCTTCTCCCTGTATGCCCGGTAACTTTTCAAATAAGAAACCCTCCTTATTGCATCATTAAAACTATTGGCAGAAAAAATAAAATTCAAATAATCGTAATTACTCCTGTTCTTGTAAGCATACACCACCGTTTTTGCATATTGTAATTTTAAAGTATCCAACTGCTTTTGCAACCGGTATATCTCCAGATTGCTCAGGTATATATCGTCATCAATACCTTTTAATTCTTTATTAATACTTCCTATATATTGCTCCTGTAAACCTATCTTTCTATTAAGTACATTTAGCTGACCCAATGTTAGTTTGGTCTGGCCTTTTACTTTATTATACATACCCTGTATCTCGCTCAGCTCCTTCTGAATTTCTTTCCTTTCTCTTTCAAGCTGAGATTTGTCCTGGAGGGGTTGCGCAGTAACGATGCCGGCAAACCCTGAAAGCAGCAATAACTTTAAAAAGATTTTTTTTCTCATAGTTAAAGATGTGGGTTTAAAAAACAGGGTGCAGATTGGTTAGCATATAACGGTAATATGCAAAATAAATTTTATTAAACTAATTTTGTGTATAATTTTTAGGCACCGAAAAAGGAAAACTTAACTTTTCATTAAAGTCATACTGTTTAAAGTCCAGTTTTATGTCTAACTTCTTTTTCTCTGCAACATTAATACTCCTTTTTGTTGGAAAATGGATCTGGTGACCATCCACTACTTTTTTATTCTCATAATCTGTATAGGTAAGATAACAGGTCCGGCTTTTTTGATTATCAATGTCGTCGAGCTTACTGCTTTGCACCAGTTTATCTGTCTCACTTATTGTAAAAAGGTTTTTAAAGAATGTACCATTACTCTGTAGTGAAATGGTGCCTCCGGTTTTACTGTACAGATTAATATTAGAGTCCAGGAATACAGGATTTCCCACCAATAAATCCTGCAAGGTTGAAAGATCAAGCGGCAAGCCCGTTGTTTCCTGTAGAAAAGAAACGCTTCTTGCAGTATAAACTTTATTCTGTTTATCGAGCAGTTTTACTGAATCCCGGGTGATGTAAGCCCGGAGGCCTTCAATACCAAGAATGGCAGTGATGGAAAGCCAGATCACACTATCCTTATACATTCTCAGATGCGCATTTACATTATATTTTTTCCCGTCAGCATCTTCATAGTCGAGGTCAATTTTACCGGAGAAACTAGTAAAATTGATATGATTGTTCATCACCCCTTTATAGGTCTCTTTTATAAACGCAATGGAATCTTCCCGGGAATGATCAGGAGTAATTCCAACCATTGTAACAACTGTATCTTTTTTTGCAACGGCTGTCTGAATATTCTTTGCAGAACGACAGGAGTACAACAAACAAATGGTTCCAATAAAAACAAATAATGATTTGCTCATTAAAAAAAATTTACTGTTTCCCGGTGTGGCCAAAGCCTCCGGCATTTCTCCCGGTAATTTCCAATTCCTCGGCCTCTTTCCACGTTACTTGATCAACCTTTTGAATAACCATTTGCGCAATACGGTCACCCGGTTGTATGACTTGTTCCTGCTGAGAAAGGTTGATTAAAATGATCTTAATTTCTCCCCGATAATCAGCATCTATAGTGCCGGGGGAATTGAGACAGGTAATCCCCTGTTTAATTGCTAATCCGCTCCTGGGGCGAATCTGTGCCTCATACCCTCCCGGCAATTCAATAAATAAACCAGTCGGAATCAAAACTCTTTCAAAAGGCTGTAAACTTTGTGGTGTTTTCAGGCTCGCCCTGATGTCCATTCCCGATGAGCCGGCCGTGGCATACTCTGGTAATGGATTAGAAGATTGATTGATTATTTTTATATTAATAGCCGGCATTTTTACAAAGATACTACTACACTTTTATTAGTAGTCCCGAAAGCCAGGGATACAGCGTAATCCATCCGTTTATGGATGCTAGAGTTTGATTTGATATGCTAAACCATTTAATTTTTTCTCAGCAAAGCTGTTGCATAGGCCGTAAGCCCTTCCTCCCGTCCAACAAAACCTAATTGCTCTGTGGTAGTGGCCTTAATAGAAATATCTTTTTCAGTGATGGTCAACAGCTCTGCTATGACTTTTCGCATCTGACCGGTATAAGGTTTTATTTTCGGTAATTGCAGACAAAGAGTGCAGTCAACATTTACGACTGCATATCCTTCTGCACCTATCAAAGATGCTGTTTTTTTTAATAAAAT
>JBKJLR010000269.1:0-3571 GCA_046596865.1 Chitinophagaceae bacterium | reverse complement strand
CAATGAAAAAGTAACATTGACAGTATTTAACCCATTAGGCCAGATGGTATACAAAATGCCGTTTACCACAGCACTTCCGTACAGTGATATGGTGGTAACACTACCGACAGTACATGCTGCCGGTGTGTACATGGTGCAAGTGATAAATGCAATCGGTGTACAGCTTGCTGCCAGGAAGATGATTGTAGGAAATTAAGAGTACTAATCTGCATAAGCCCTCCCTCTCGTTTAAAACGGGAGGGAGGGCTTTTTTATTTTACCCGTTGTACCGTGAAAGATTATTTTTTTATAAATCGTATCATAGCACTGCTGCCTTCCGTACTGGCTAAATAAGCATCGTAACGATTATCACCTACAATGGCGAGCATATAAGAAGTATTAGGAGGAATGGTACCAAGATTTTCTGCGACCATGATCAATTCATTTGTTTCATTCAGTTCACTAATGGCTAGTTTAATGCTATAAGCAAACCCGGTGAGACGAATGTGCTGAAACAATAGTTTATTATTCAGGAAAAGTGAAATGGAATCGCCATCTATTTCAGCATTATCATAAAAGCGGAGTTCTAATGAATCACCAACGAGTGGAATTTCTTTTATTAATATTTTTTTGCGGCTGATAAATTTCTCTTCAATGGTGGCAGGTTGTATAGATCCTGGGATAACGACCTTTGATTTTGTTTCCTTTTTCGGTATTGCCGTTATAAGTACCGGATCATCTTCCTTTTTTTTGACAGGGGGAGCAGATATTGGTACCGGGTTTTCACCCGGAACTGTTTTAATGGGTTGATCACTACTAACAGGTCGTTGGGAAAGGCTGCCAACGCTGTCAATAATCTCCGGGTCATTGGCACCTACCGTATAATTATCAATTACAAAATCCCATTCATCTTCAAACACCGGGTTACCAATTTTATCAAGATGTACTTCACCTGTTACATCCGTACCGGATTCTTTTTTGGCTACTTTGCCATCCAGCATCATTTTGTTTCCACCGGGACAGTTGAAGTCCGCCCTCGAAAGCATGGGAATTTTTCCCGGTATGGAAATACTGAAACGGGTTGATTTTTCTTCGATCAAACGGTCATCCCACCACACGGCACTATTGGTTTTAGGGTCAAAATATCCTTTGATGCTATAACGGCGGTAGTTATTAGCTGACTCGTAATAATACGAAGTACCCGTAAGACTGTCCCCTGTTTGTATAATTTTTACTTCAACTTTTTGGCGATTAATTTTTCCTTTCCAAATGCCGGTAATCATTTGGGCAGATGTTGAGTACCCAATTATATTGCAAATGATAAGCAAAGTAAAGGGGAAGAAAAAAATTCCGGCTTTTTTCATGGGGGTAAATGTTGTGAATATCTAAACGGATTTTTAGCTTGAATATTTTCGGGGCAAAACTTGTCACAGTTAAAAAAAACCATAACTTTCCACCAAATACGTTTCTTTCGGAATGTTATTAATTTACAACCAACCAAATTTAGCTTATGAAGAAAATGTACTTTCTTTTGCTTCCGATCATATTAATGACCGGTCATCTGGCCTTCAGCCAGTGTACCAATAGTTCCCAATTTGGTACTATTACGGCACCAACTAATAATTTGCCTACAACTATTACTACCTGTGCATTTGGCGGTGAGTATAGTACAATCAACGGCGCCACTGCCGGCTCCACTTATCAATTTACTGCAACAGGCGGAACAGGCAACTTTCTTACTATCCGTCAAGGTACTCCCGGGGGAACTGTATTAGGTTTTGGACCTTCACCTGTCACGGTGACTTGTACGGTATCGGGTCCGCTTTACCTCCATTATAATACCACCGCAGGCTGCGGAACAGATGGTTCCTGCCACACAGGAACAATTCAGTGTACCACTTGTGCCCCGGTAGTAGTTCCGGTAAATGATCTTTGTAGCGGAGCTATTAATATTAATTGTGCCGAAACAGTTATTGGTAGTACCATAGCAGCTACGTCTGATGTGGTACCATTCTGTGTTACTCCTTTAACCACTGCAAAGGGAGTTTGGTATACATTCACAGGTAATGGAGCTGCCGCAACTTTAAGTCTTTGTGGTTCTGGTTATGACACCAAGATAGGTGTCTTCACCGGCACTTGCGGATCGTTCGTTTGTGTGACAGGTAATGATGATTTTTGCGGACTTCAATCACAGGTCAACTTCCCTACTGTTTTTGGTACACAGTATTATATATTGATCACAGGCTTTGGCACCGCCTCCGGTAGCTTTACACTTACCCGTACCTGTATCTTTCCAAACGAAGTGTGCTCCGGTGCTATTAATATTAATTGTGGCCAAACCATTGATGGTACCACAACCGGCGCTGCGATAGATGCAGTCGCTACCTGCGGTACTACGTTGAACACTGCACCAGGCGTTTGGTATTCATTTACCGGCGATGGATCACCAGTGACCTTAGCTACTTGTGGAGGAATTACAAACTATGATAGTAAAATTGGCGTTTTTACCGGCACTTGTGCTTCGTTGGTTTGCGTAGCAGGTAACGATGATTTTTGCGGGTTGCAATCACAAGTGACCTTTGCTACTACTTTTGGTACACCTTATTATATATTGGTAACCGGCTTTTCAACTAGTACAGGTAATTTTTCTTTGACAAGAACCTGTGTTCCGATTTGTGCCGGGACACCTTCACCCGGTACTATTTCCGGTCCGGCCACCGCTTGCGTTGGTGCTACCGGTACACTTACTTTGTCAGGATTTACACTATTGCCAGGTATCAGCACTCAATGGAAATCCGCAACTGTATCTGGTGGACCTTATGCTAACATTCCCGGAGCAATAAATTCGACTTATAACTTTACAGCAACAGGAATAACCACCTATTATATTGCAACGGTAACTTGTTCTAACGGAGGATTGTCAGCAAACACTCCTGAATTTACGCTTACACAGGGAGCACCCATACATTCTGGAGTAAGCTTTACCGTAACAAATGCTTGTACTCCGGGTACTGTAACCATAACTGGAACAGCTATTAACGGAGGTCCGGGTAACTATACGCATTCGCTTACTGGCCCAGGAACGATTACACCAAATGCTTCAACAGGTCCAAATAACAGCACGGGTAATTTTACCGTAAGTAATTTACCTGCAGGAACACATTCATTTATTCTGACCTCGGTTGATGGAATTGGATGTACAACTTCATCTACTATTTCAGGAGTTATCATTAATCAAACACCCATCATTACATTCACACCTGCTGCACCAGTTATCTGTAATGGGGCTATACAACAAATAACAGCCAATGTGGTGCCGCCTACTTTGCAGACATTTTCACAACCTGCAACTACTATCATTCCGGCAGGTGCGCCTCCTGTTTCATCTGGTATTGCCGATCCATATCCATCGCAGATTACTATAGCAGGATTGCCAGTTACCGGAGTAACAGTTAAGTCAGTTAAATTGGGTAATGTTAACCACACTTTCCCTGATGATATTGACGTGGTATTAGTTTCCCCAACGGGTCAGTCTGTTATATTAATGTCTGATGTAGGAGGTAGCCCGGATGTTGTCGGTCTTGATTATACA
>JBKJLR010000032.1:0-8150 GCA_046596865.1 Chitinophagaceae bacterium | reverse complement strand
GTTAGCGGCTTTTCCAGTATTTATCGGGTAGCTAATTTTATCAAAATCAGAAGATGCTAATTTAACCAAGTCACTGTCCTGTCCTTTAAAATTTTTGAGTTCTACTTTTTTAGGCTGTCCCCCCTTTGTGGTGAATGTTACTCTTATCAGTTCGTTTTCGAGTTCTATTAATTGCTCCGTCACTTTTGCCGTATCCTGAAAAATGCCCGCCATGTTTTCTTGTGTGGTGGAATCCCTGATTTTATTCAGTGAATCTTGTAGCGGTTTGTTAACTAACTTAATCGAGTCCTCTTTTACCTGTTGTGTTTTCTGCTCCTCCGCTTTCTTTTTACGGTACTCGGACTGCTGTTTATTGGTGAAAAAGAAATAGCCAAAAAACAATGCCGCCAGTATTACAAAACCGAGGACCGTATTACGATCAAACTTCATTCTTTATTTTTTTGGAGTGGGCAAAGATAGGAGTTCTGGGTCAAGAGTCGGGAGTCATTAGTCTGGAGTCCGGAGTAGTAAAAATGCGAACCCGGAATTACCCGATCTTCCCTCCAGGTTAACGACTCTGGACTTCGGACTCATTATATCATTTCACTCTGCAAAAGAGGATTTTTCACTGCTGTTTTCTTTTCCGAATAAGCCTTAGCTGCTTTGATAAAATGAACGAAGATGGGTTGGGGATTTTCTACCGTACTTTTTAATTCAGGGTGGTATTGTACGCCGATAAAAAAAGGGTGATTGGCCAACTCAATGATCTCCACCAAATCAGTTCCAGGATTTTTACCACTCGCCACCATACCGGCTTTTTCAAACTGTTCGATATATTTATTATTAAACTCCCAGCGATGCCGGTGTCTTTCGCTGATATTTATCTTTCCATAGATGGTGTGAGCCAGCGACCCTTCTTTAATTTCGCAGGGATACGAACCAAGCCGCATCGTACCGCCTTTTGCTGTCACTTTTTTCTGTTCTTCCATCAGGTCAATAACAGGTTCTTTCGTATCCGGATCCATTTCAGTGGAGTGAGCATCTTTCAATCCAAGTATATTCCTCGCAAATTCGATAGCAGCCATCTGCATCCCCAAACAAATGCCGAAGAACGGCAAGCCATTTTCCCTCGCATACTTTACGGCAACGATTTTTCCTTCTACCCCACGATGACCAAAGCCCGGAGCTACAAGTAATCCATCAAGACCAATTAGTTTTTCGGAAACATTGTCCTCAGTAATAAACTCACTATGAATGTTTATTATCTGCACCTGGCATTCGTTCATTGCTCCGGCATGTATAAAAGATTCCAGTATTGATTTGTAAGCATCCTGCAGTTCGAGATATTTGCCGATCAGTCCAATGGTTACTTTACTTTTCGGATATTTTAACTTGTCAAGAAACTCTTTCCATTTTCCCAGTTCTGGTTCATTACTATTTATAATGTTGAGCTTCTTCATGCAAATAACATCCAGCTTTTCCCTCATCATCAGGAGTGGAACTTCGTAAATAGTTGGCGCATCGGCGGCTTCTATCACCGCTTCGAGTTTTACATTACAGAACAGTGCAATTTTACGTCGCAGCTCGGGCATCAATGGTCTCTCCGTTCTGCAAACAAGGATATCAGGATGCACACCTTCCTGGCTCAGCATTTTTACACTGTGTTGGGTAGGTTTTGTTTTTAACTCTTTAGCCGCTTTTAAATAGGGAATCAACGTTAAGTGAACAACTACCGTATCTTCTTCAGGCAGCTCCCATTGCAACTGACGAACAGCTTCTACAAATGGCAAACTTTCAATATCCCCCACCGTGCCACCAATTTCTGTAATTACAATATCGTATTCACCAGTCTGGCCCAATTGCAGCATTCTTCTCTTGATCTCATCGGTAATATGCGGAACCACCTGCACTGTTTTTCCGAGGTAGGCACCTTCTCTTTCTTTATTAATAACAGTTTGATAAATGCGACCAGTAGTAACGTTGTTGGCCTGGGAGGTAAAAATGTTCAGAAATCTTTCATAGTGCCCTAGATCCAGATCTGTTTCAGCCCCATCTTCTGTTACGTAACATTCACCATGCTCATAAGGGTTCATGGTACCCGGGTCTATGTTGATATAAGGATCAAACTTTTGAATAGTTACCCGCAATCCCCTCGCCTGTAACAATTTGGCAAGCGAAGCGGCCACAATACCCTTGCCTAAAGAAGAGGTAACACCACCGGTAACAAAAATGAACTTCGCCATACAAAATGGTTATTTGTTTAATTCAAATACTAAAAATGATCTGATGAAAAACCCAGCCAATATTTGACCAGCGGAAGTGTGATTGAAAGAATTTCCAAGAGGTCATGCAAAGCTAAAAGAATTTTCCGGGTCATTAAAATTTCATATCCACAGTTTAGTAAATAAGTCGTGGAAAAGAACATTTGTTATTTGGTATAAAGTTGTTTCCGGTCACTTTATCTCCCTTCCACCTTTCTGACTAAGACCCGGCATCCACCAGGCGGCACACTATCTTCTGCCACACCCCAGGGATTCATTTTTTCAATACTTATTTGCACATTCCCGATATAGATTGGTTTAAAATTGCCCCCGCCAGTTACCGTAGAGTCTTTCAGTTTAACCACAAGGCCGCAAAAAGGTCTTTCATAAGACGGCTTGTCACCCTCTGATATCCATTTTCTACCACAACCATTATTGGTAATGGACAGGTTAAGTTCCGGCACTTTTACCGTTTCGTTCCTGGCTATCACTATTTTTCTTTCAGTAAATGGTTTTGGCGGGTTGCTACATCCAATTGCAATAAGAAAATTAGCGAAGATTACTACAATTGATAGGGTATGTTTCATATATTAAATTACAGTATTTTAGTATTTCAACCCGGCAACATGAAAAAAATACTGCTATCTGCTATCTGCTTTACCTTGATCTCCCTTGCACAAGCCCAAAAAACTTATATATGGTGCGGCACTCTTATTGACGGCATTTCCAATGAGGCGAAAAAGAACATGACCATTGTAATTGAGAAAAATAAAATCATTGCCGTGCAAACTGGTTTTACACAACCCAGTCCCGCAGATCCTTCGGCTTCGCTCAGTACTATTGACCTAAAAACTAAAACCGTCACTCCAGGATGGATAGATATGCATGTGCATTTTGAAAGTGAAACAAAAAAAGGGGCTGTGGCAGATAAGTTTATTGAAAACCCTGCTGATGTTGCTTTTCAATCAATAAAGTATGCCAACATTACCCTGATGGCCGGTTTTACTACGGTAAGAGACCTTGGTGGCAGCGGTGTAAATATTTCTTTGCGCAATGCCATTAATAAAGGAATGGTTGTTGGTCCCAGAATGTTTACTGCCGGAAAATCCATTGCCACCACCGGCGGCCATGCCGACCCAACCAATGGTTACAGAAAAGATTTAATGGGCGACCCCGGACCAAAAGAAGGTGTTATCAATGGGCCGGAAGATGCATATAAGGCCGTAAGACAACGTTACAAAGAAGGATCTGATGTAATAAAAATTACGGCTACGGGTGGTGTACTAAGCCAGGCCAAAGACGGAGCCAATCCACAGTTTACCGAAGAAGAAGTAAAAGCTATTGTGACTGCCGCCAAAGATTATGGCTATAAGGTAGCTGCCCATGCACATGGTGCAGAAGGAATAAAAAGGGCTATCCGTGGCGGTGTAAACTCTATCGAGCATGGAACATTTATGGATGATGAAGGAATAGACCTTATGAAAAAATATGGTACTTACTTAGTGGCTACTATTACTGCCGGAAAATCAACCGCTGATAGTGCAAAAATTCCCGGCTATTTTACAGATATTGTTACACCCAAAGCATTAGCAACCGGGCCGCAGATACAAGCCACTTTTGCCAAAGCATATAAAGCCGGTGTGAAGATTGCCTTTGGCACCGATGCCGGTGTTTTTCAACATGGAAAAAACTGGATAGAATTTAGTTATATGATTGAAGCTGGCATGCCGGCAATGGAAGCTATTAAAGCAGCTACTATTAATGCTGCAGATTTACTCGGGCAGAAAGATAAACTCGGCAGCATTGAAGCAGGTAAAATGGCTGATATAATTGCTGTTGATGGCGACCCATTAACTGATTCAAAGGTTTTTGGGAAAGTAGTATTTGTGATGAAAGATGGAGTGGTTTACAAAAAATAGATTCATTCCTTTGCAATCTTCTTATAACTCGCAACAATACCTTTTATCAATGAAGAACTGAATCCCTGGTGTTCCATTTCATTTAACCCTGCAATCGTACACCCTTTCGGTGTAGTTACTTTATCAATCTCCTGCTCGGGATGAGTTCCTTTTTGCAACAATAATTCTGCGGCACCCTTTACCGTTTGTGCTGCAATAAGAGAAGCATTTGTTGCATCAAAGCCAATTTCAATACCTCCTTGTATATTGGCACGGATATATCGCATGGCATAAGCAGTGCCACAGGCGCCAAGAATTGTAGCCGCTTCCATCAATTTTTCTTCAATGGTTACTACTTTGCCCAGGGTATTAAATAATTCATGTACATATTTTATATCAGCGGCACCAGCCTGATGACTGCAAATACAGGTCATGCTTTCCTGAATGGCAATGGCCGTATTAGGCATGGCCCGGAAAACCGGAAGATTTTTCACTATCACAGCTTCCATCTCCTGTATGGTAACGCCTGTTACTACTGAAATAAGGATTTTGTCACCGGTCAGGTCTTTCTTTATCTTATTCAGAACCTCCATTACCTGGAATGGTTTTACCGCCAGAATGATAACCTTGCTTTTTTTAACTGCAGCTGCATTATCATCTGTTACCTCAACTCCTCTTTCTTTCAGGGATTTAAGGGTGGCAACATTTCTTTTAGTAATAATGATTTCAGATGCCTTACTGAATTTACTTTTCAACAATCCCTCCGCTATGGCACTTCCAAGGTTGCCTCCACCCACTATGACCACTTTTTTCCCCATTATTTAAATTTTGGTAAAGATATAGAAGCAAGGATTTAAAGTTTTTGTTGAATTAAAAAGAAAATATCAGTACTAAAACTGCACAAACCATCAAAATAATATTTTTTTTAAAATCCGGGAACAATAATTGCCCGTATGTGTTTCATTATTCAACGTAAACCAAAAAAAATACATTTTATGCAAAAGAACATGTTTTCGCTGCTGGTAGCAGCTGCATTTACTACAGCCACATTTGTTGCCTGTAATAATGAAACAAAAACTGAAAAGGAAACTACTACGATGGAAGATACTTCCAAGATGGACAAAATGGACAAAATGGATCCTATGAAGCCGGCTGATGAGCAGGGTGTAATGGTGGGTGGTGCTAACATGGTTCCTTCTAAAGATATCGTAGATAATGCCGCTGGTTCAGCTGATCATACAACATTAGTTGCTGCGGTTAAAGCAGCTGGTTTGGTAGAAACGCTGAAAAGTGCCGGACCATTCACTGTATTTGCGCCTACTAACGAAGCATTCAATAAATTACCTGCTGGAACTGTGGATAACCTGGTTAAACCCGAAAACAAAGCTACATTGACTAAGATTCTGACTTATCATGTAGTAGCTGGTGCTATGAAATCAACCGATCTGAAAGATGGTCAGAAATTAAAAACGGTTCAGGGGGAAGAATTGACGATTAAATACATGGATAATAAATGGATGGTACATGATGCCAAAGGTGGTATGGCAAATATCACAATTGCCGATGTTATCTCAAGCAACGGTGTTACTTATGTAATTGATAAGGTCTTGATGCCAAAAAAAATAAGGATTTTTTTTCATTTCTTGTAATATTTCAAATAGGAGTAGCATTCGCTACTCCTATTTGTTTTGCGCCCCACCCATTCCTGTAAAGAGTGAACGATGAAGAGTGCGACAAAAGGTAGAATCAATAATATTCCTTCTTCTTCAAATAATTTTTTACATAGTCTTCAACCCCATCTTCCAATGAAAAAAAAGGTGTTGTATAACCAGCATCATGTAGTTTGGTCATATCTGCTTCAGTGAAGTATTGGTATTTGCCACGGATGTCTTCGGGCATATCAATGTATTCAATAATAGGTTTCTTTTCCATACCGGCAAAAGTTGCTGTTGCCAAATTTCCAAAAGTTCTTGCTTTCCCGGTACCCAAATTATACAATCCGGACGCAACAGTATTTTCCATTAACCAATAACAAACAGATGCCACATCTTCCACATAAATAAAATCCCGGAGTTGCTGACCGTCTTTGAATTCCGGGTTGTGGGATTTAAACAATTTTACTTTCCCTGTTTTTTGGATTTGATTAAATCCATGAAAAATCATACTGGCCATTCTGCCTTTATGATATTCATTAGGACCATACACATTAAAAAATTTAAGCCCGGCCCAAAATGGTGGAGCCCCCATCCCCTGAAGGGGTGAAGAAAGCAACTTGTCCTGAGCTTGACGAAGGGCCCATTTATCAAATTCGTTTTTGGAAACACCGTAAGGATTTAATGGCTGTAGTTTTTCAACAATATCATGGTCATCTTTATAACCCAGATCACCACTGCCATAAGTTGCTGCAGATGATGCGTAAACAAGTGGGATATTTTTCTCCGTGCAATAGTTCCATATCTTCTTGGAATATTCCAGGTTCAGTAGTTCATGAATGGAGTAGTCAAATTCTGTTGTGTCTGTTCTTGCGCCCAGGTGAAATACAAAATCAATAGGGGGGTTTTCTTTTGAAAGCCAATCAAATAATTCTTCCCGTTCAACCTTAGCAATAAATTGTTTGGAATCAAAATTGAACCATTTGTCTTCTTCGCTAAAATCATCTGCGATGATGATACTGGTAAACCCTTTCTTATTAAGATAACCAAGCAGGTAGCTACCAATAAAACCAGCAGCACCCGTAAGTAGTAATGTACTTTTCTGATTAATCATATAGAAACTAAAGCCGAACCAGCTTCTTCTTTTGATAAATAATTTTCAATGGCATTGTCATATTTTTCTTTCCACTCCTGTATCATTCCCCAATCCATACCATCTACCTCCACAGAACCATGTGTTACTACTCCCAACTCTTCATAGGACTGGTCACCTAAATGCTTTTTCACTTCTTGCAACTTGACTGCTTTTACCGTTACCACTACTCTGCTTTGCTTTTCGCCAAACCATTGAGCATCCTTTCTTATATTGTAATCAGCAGCTACCACATCAAATCCCAGGCTTCTGTGAAAAGATGACTCTAATAAAGTAGTAAACAAACCTCCTTCGCTTACATCATGGGCGGATTCAATAAGAGAGTTGGTGATTAATTCAGTTATTTTTTGCTGAAGACTAAACTCTTCCTGCAGATCAAAATCAGGTGCCGGTGAAAATTCAACGCCGCAAATATTATTCAGGTACTGAGAAGAATTAATATCATTTCCCGATGAGCCAATTAATAATATTACATCCCCTTCTTCTTTAAAATCTAATGTCATTTTGCCCGCAACATCTTCCAGTAAACCAACCATTCCAATTGTTGGTGTGGGATAAACAGGGCCATCAGGATTCTGATTATAAAAACTAACATTCCCACCGGTAACAGGTGTTTCAAATTTACGACAGGCTTCTCCCATTCCTTTTATGGCCTGCACAAATTGATAATATACTTCAGGGTCATAAGGATTACCAAAATTCAAACAGTTGGTAACGCCGAGTGGCTGACCCCCACTGCATACAATATTTCTTGCGGCTTCACTCACCGCAATCATGGTTCCAACATACGGATCTGCAAAAACATAGTTACTGTTGCAATCCGTAGTTATAGCCAACGCTTTGGTTGTTCCTTTTACAATCACTAATGCTGCATCAGTTGGAGCATTGGTAGAAGTATTATTCGTACCTACCATGCTATCGTATTGATTGTATATCCATCTCTTAGATGCTATGGATGGCAGTTGAACTAATTTCTCCGCCACAGCTCTCAAGTCATCGGGAACCGAAACTGAATCAGGATTGAATTTTTTTATTTCGGCAAAATATTTGGGCTCATTGTATTCCCTCTCATATTGCGGAGCACCGCCACCTAATACCAATTCATAGGCAGGTAGTGATGCTTCCAGTTTTCCGTGCATGTAAAAATTCAAAATACCATCATCGGTTACTTCACCAATTACCGAGCAGGGCAAATCCCATTTGGTGA
>JBKJLR010000292.1:0-6354 GCA_046596865.1 Chitinophagaceae bacterium | reverse complement strand
TTCAGCTTTTCAACAAGGTATTCACAATCATTTTACCCGAAAATATCCCAAATATTACCCTTGTCCTCTATTCCCACAAACACTCCTTCTTTCCTCATTTCCACCGGCCAGTGTTTTAAGTAGTATCCTTCGCCGCTCACATTTCGGCCACTTTGCAAACTGTATTTATACCGATGAAGCGGGCAAACTACATTACCCATCGAATCAATATAGCCTTCCGAAAGGAAGCCCCCTGCATGGGGACATTTATATGCAAAGGCAAAAGCCAATTCATTGTGTTTGCCGATACATATTTTTTTACCTTTCAATTCTACAACGGCCATATTATTATCAGCAAAATCTAATTGGGTGATATGGTCAGCGATTTTGTGCCAGGTATATTTTTTTTCTACCATAACTTTTTACCAGTAATTGCCCCGATATCATTTTTGTGATTCCTGTATTCGTCGCTGCCTAATATAAAAATTCAGATTTATAGGGATACCTGATCCTGTACAACTCTCTCACTTTCTCCAATATAGTTTTGCGGAGCATATCAATATTTGTTTTTTCAATGGCTGAAACAAAAATAGCTTGGCCGTTGGTTTCATTATTCCATCGATCTCTCAGATCTTCTAATATTTCCTTTTTTGTATTTTCTTCCAGCCACTCATCAAAAGTTTCGGCTTCGTACAAATCCATTTTATTAAAAATGGTGAGAGTTGGCTTTTCAAAAGCATTCAACTCCTGTAATGTTTTATTTACTACTCCCAATTGATCTTCGTACCCGGGATGAGAAATATCAACCACATGTAAAAGAATATCTGCCTCTCTTACTTCATCCAACGTACTTTTAAAACTCTCCACCAAATGATGCGGCAGTTTGCGGATGAAGCCAACCGTATCACTTAATAAGAAAGGAGTGGCATCAAAAACAACTTTACTGGTAGTAGTATCTAAAGTGGCAAATAATTTATTTTCCGCAAAGACCTCTCTCTTACTCAGCAAATTCATAAGAGTTGATTTGCCAACATTGGTATATCCTACCAAAGCCACCCGGATAAATTCACCGCGGTCTTTACGCTGGGTAAAAGCCTGCTTATCTATTTCTGCTAATCTTTTTCTCAGTAAAGTGATTTTATCCCGTACAATACGCCGGTCTGTTTCTATTTCACTTTCCCCAGGACCTCTCGTACCGATACCACCACCCAATCGTTCCAGGTGTTTCCACATCCCGCGGAGTCTGGGTAATATGTACTGGTATTGTGCCAGCTCCACCTGGGCTTTTGCCTGTGCAGTTTTGGCTCTTCGGGCAAAAATATCAAGAATCAGATCGCTGCGATCAATCACTTTTACATTGATAGCTTTTTCAATGTTATTGATCTGTGCACCCGTCAGCTCATCGTCAAAGATGACAACACGAACATCTTTTCCTTTTACATAATCACCAATCTCTTCCAGCTTTCCTTTACCTACAAAAGTTCTGCTATCGGGATGTTGCAATTTTTGCGTAAACCTTTTTACAGTAATTGCTCCTGCTGTTTCTGCGAGAAAAGCCAGTTCATCCAGGTATTCCTGCACTTGTTGCTCCCTTTGATCTTTAAGAACCAGCCCCACCAGTACAGCCTTTTCTTCGTTTTGAATAATATTTTTCTTATCAATCATAATTAATCTTCCTGCATTTTGCAGTCATGTGCAAAGATAGATACGGACACGATGTGCGTTGGTCTATGATGGGAAGAAAAAATAATTAATTTCATTTAACCCCATAATAGAAATAGGACCTCACAGATATATATCCATGAGATCCTATTTTGATTTTATAAAACTGTTTAAAGTCCGCTTAATGTTAACCCTATGGAATAAGGTCTTACCTGGGGTCCATTTTCTGCTTTTAATAATGTGGTAAGCTGGTAGCTGCCATATAAGGAAAAATGCCCCATACCTATTCGGGCCATTGCAGAAAGCCGGTTCTTATTGAAGAAACGTTTGCTGGACTCCTTCATCACAAAATCACTAAGACTGGATCCTGTTTTACTTTGAAACTTTGTATTACGGGTATGGGCACTTAACAATGTACCCACTTTAACACCTACAGCAAATTTAAAACCCTTCCCGGTAAGAGGGTCTGCTGAAAATCGAAATTCGATGGGGGCTTCCAGGTAAACAGTTGCCAGTTTAGTTTTTTTGAAATGATTGGTATCAGACTGGTTGGTGAAATTTAGGGTAGAAGTATTATCCTTTAGGCCAACATGTGTTTTTGTAAAAAGAATATGGTCAGAGGCAATGCCCGGTCCAAAAGCCATGCTCAGTTTGGGATTGGTTTTGAATGGAAAGTCGAACATAAAATAAGCATTAATGCTTTTAGAGAAACCGCTGGTATTGATAGTATCTGGTTTTCCAGCCCAGCCTGTATAGCCAAACTGCAGCAGGATATGATCATTGGGACGGTTACTCATGTCGGGTATATCCTTTTTCTTCTTAGTAGTGGGATTGTCCTGAGCTATTAAGGAAGTAGCAACTAAAGCACAGATAGATAAGGTTATAAGTTTCTTCATAAATTTTTTAGTAGTGGACAAATGTATTTTCATCCCGGTTAACAAAAGGTTAAAGAACCTTTCAAATCAAGACTTAATCGGACTAATAAAAAGAGGCTGTCTCAAAAGTAATTTTTTGCCACGAAGACACTAAGGCTCGAAGTAAAGAAAAATTGATATTCAAAGCTTTGTGACTTAGTGTCTTCGTGGCAATTTTTTTTAATAGCCTTTTGAAACAGCCTCTTTAAGTTTTGTGGACTTTGCCCCGATCTGATCGGAGAAACCCCTCAAGTGGACCCTGCAGGGCACGATCCTGCGACCCCCTGATTATGAGTCAGGTGCTCTAACCAACTGAGCTAAGGGTCCATTCCCGAAAAACGGGAAAATATTTAATAAAGTAAAGAGCTGATTCAATGATTCTGTGATTCTCCTGTTATCCGGGTTCCCTATCCATTCTGGTTAAGACCCGATACTGCTTTTTGAAGCAGCAATTTTTTTAATTAAAATCTTTAGGGGCAGCAAAAATAAAGAAAAACGCTGTAATTACTCAACAAAAAATCACCGTAGCAATATATCGTTTATGTCTTCTTTCAACTGCAATCCGGCATCATTATCAATCACTATTTGGTGAATACTACTTCATAATTTTGCTTTCCTTCTTTTCAGGAATGCCTGCATGGCAGGACTGAAAAGAAAATTTGTTTTTTAGAAATGCCCGTAAAGTAATAATTGTTTAACTTGAGACAGAATGCGGACGATTGATTTTCTGGCCTGTATAAGTTTATTTATTGTTTGCTAATCCCACCTGACATTTCGACCAATCGATTATAAGTATTGAATCAAGAACACTTTCCTTTAATATTTAGCAGGAAAAATGAAAAAATCTGATTATGAGTTTTATTTATTTCAGCTTTAGTGTACGTAATTTTCATTTTACAAAGCTTCTGGGTATCTTGTTTATTATAACCGGTCTCCAGGCTTCTGCGATAGGACGATATAATGATCACCGGAAGCTTGAATCACCAGGCGCAAATGCTCAAAAAGAAATAAAGATAACAGGCCGGGTATTATCTGAATCAACCGGAGCTTTGGCGGGTGTGGCTGTAAGTGTAAAAGGATCTTCAAAAGGAACAATAACCGACAATAACGGCAATTTCTCAATTACTGTTCCTGATAATGCCATATTAATTTTTTCTTCAGTAGGGTACGAATCAGTGGAAGAGAGTGTAGCAGGGAAAAGCCAGTTAACTATTTCCCTTAAGCAAAGCGTAAAGGTAATGGAGCAGGTTGTGGTGGTGGGATATGGATCAGCCCGTAAAAAAGATCTTACCGGTTCATCCGTTTCAATAAAAGGTGCAGATATTATTAATCTTCCTGTTTTGACCGCTACCCAGGCTATTCAGGGGAAAGTGGCCGGGGTGCAAATAATAAATAGCGGGGCTCCGGGAAGTGCACCCAATGTAAGAATCAGGGGAGTAGGATCTGTGTTAGGTGGCGCTGATCCGCTTTATGTGGTTGATGGTATTATTACAACCGATATAAGAAATATAAGCTCAGCTGATATTCTCTCCATAGATATATTAAAAGATGCATCTTCCACGGCTATCTATGGGGCCCGGGCTGCCAATGGTGTTGTTTTAATAACAACCAAGGCCGGTAATAAATCAAAATTTTCAATCAATTATAACGCACAGGCAGGTGTAAAACTATTGACGCATAAAGTGCAAATGGCTGGACCCGGATTATATGCAGCTTATTCAAATGAAGCAGCCGGTGCACCTGCAGTTACCGGGGGCGATGTAACAGGTTCTTCCTCCTGGTATGATGAAATAACCCGACCTGCCATTTTTAACAGCCACAATCTTTCCTTCAGCGGGGGAAAAAATAAATACCGTTACTTTCTTTCATTGGGATATCTCAATGAAAATGGAATATTAATTGATAATAAGTACTCCAGGTATACGGCACGGTATAATCATGAATTTGCCATCAGTTCAAAATTTAAAGTCGGTAACAATATTGGTTATTCTCATTATATCTCAGACAACAAACCTTATGGTTTATTTACTACCGCTTATATAGCCGCTCCTATTTTCGATGCTGTAAATCCCGATGGCAGTTTTGGCAACACGTCAAGCGGCGTCAGCAATGTTGGTAATCCATACGCCACCTTGAAGACGACCAATGACCGCAGTTATGGTGATCGTCTTCAAACCACTTTGTGGGGCGAATACCAGATCATCAAGGGACTTAGTTTTAAATCACAATTCGGGATAGACCTGGAGCAGAATAATGGATGGAATTATACCCCGGCTTATAAAACATTTTTGCCCGGCGGCGCAGAGGGTGCCCAGTATAATGAGGAAGCCGACTTGTCTTTTATGCGTGACAGTATTTATCAATGGGTATGGGATAATTATTTGACCTATGAAAAAAAGTTCGCCAAAAATCATGATCTCCGCCTTACGTTAGGGCATACATCAGAACGCCGGAACGGATGGAGCAGCAGGGCATTTATAGCTAATAAAAATATTCCGTACGATAAAGAAGCCTGGCAGTTAAATTTTACAGACACGGCCAGGGGTCAGCAAAATTTCAGAGACCCCATTGGCATTTATTTCAGACGGGAATCTTACTTCATAAGAGCTAACTATAAGTTTCAAGATAAATACCTGCTAAATGCTACTTTTCGACGGGATGCGAACAGCAACTTCCCCGAACATAAACGTTGGGGCAATTTTCCATCAATCGGTATTGGTTGGATCATTAGCAGCGAAAAGTTTATGACTGATCAGAAGTTTTTTGACATTCTCAAATTAAGAGCCAGCTTTGGATTAGTAGGGAATGATGCCATTCGTCCCGGTGCATTTGATTTGCGGCCACAGGAAAGATTGTATGCTTATTTTGGTACAGACCGGATAGATGGCGCCATCGTTACAGGTATTGTTGACCCTGATCTGCAGTGGGAAGTGGTGAGGGAATTTGATGCAGGTATTGAATTCTCGGTTCTTGATAATAAACTAAGTGGTGAAATCGATATTTATAAAAAGGTAGCAAAAGATGCCCTCTTTACCATACCGTATGCCTCGCTGGGTTTTGGGAATTCATTTCTTACCAATGCGGCAGAAATCTCAAATAAAGGAGTGGAACTTTCCCTGCAATGGAATAAAAAAGTAAATACCAAACTGAATTACACTCTCCGGGGTAATATCACTTACAACAAGAATATAGTCAAGAATGTAGGTATTGGACGGGCACTGAACTTTGGAAGTTTAAATAACGGATCCAGTGCCACACAAACATTAGTGGGTCAGCCGATTGGCTCTTTCTGGGTATATCGTACAGATGGCATATTTCAAAATACCGGGGAAATAAATGCTTATCCCCATGTTATAAATGCAGTGCCAGGTGACTTTAAAATTGTTGATATAAATAATGATGGTATTATTGATAACCTTGACCGGGAACATGTAGGTTCGTACCAGCCTAAAATATATTATGGTCTCAGCGGCACAGTTAACTGGAAACAATTTGATTTTAGCATGGATATTGTTGGAGTTGCTGGTAATAAAGTGTATAACGGGAAAAAAGGCATCCGCTTCGGTAGTAATTATAATATAGAATACGATGTGGCGAACAAAAGGTGGGTGCCAGGAAGTAATAATAATACATACCCTGGTGCCAGTAATGTTACCCCTTACCCCACTGATTATTTTGTAGAATCGGGATCTTTTGTTCGGGTTAATAACATTACTGCAGGATATAATTTCCCCGTGATGAAACTTTGGAAGCGAATTGACAGGATGAGGATATTTGGCAGTGCACAAAATCCTTTCAT
>JBKJLR010000270.1:0-2767 GCA_046596865.1 Chitinophagaceae bacterium | reverse complement strand
AAAAATCCAATGGAAGGTTTGATAGAATATCACAGCTAAACGACAGGAAAAATGTCATTTGAAAAAATTACAGAACAATCAAGCAAATACCGGCACCTGGAAAATATGTCAGTGGGTGAGATACTGACATATATTAATACAGAAGATAATACTGTTCCCCAGGCGGTTGAAAAAGCTATTCCACAGATTGCGGAGCTGGCAGAAGTGGCAGGTGATAAAATGCTGATGGGTGGGCGGCTCTTCTACATTGGTGCAGGTACCAGCGGCAGGTTGGGAATTGTGGATGCCAGTGAATGTCCTCCAACATATGGGGTGCCTTATGGTTTGGTGATCGGTATTATTGCCGGTGGTGAAAAAGCTATCACTACTGCTGTAGAGTTTGCCGAAGACGATAAAGAACAAGGATGGAAAGATTTACTCGAACATAATGTAAGTAATAAGGATGTGGTAATTGGCATTGCCGCCAGTGGAACAACGCCCTATGTTATTGGTGCGTTAGAGGAATGCAGGAAACGGGGGATTATAACCGGAAGTATTTCCTGTAATCCCGATTCCCCGGTTAGCGAAGCTGCTGATTTTCCAATTGAAGTAGTAGTGGGACCAGAATTTGTAACGGGCAGTACCAGGATGAAAAGCGGAACGGCTCAAAAGCTGGTGCTCAATATGATCTCAACTACCGTTATGATACTATTGGGAAGGGTAGAAGATAATAAGATGGTGAACATGCAACTCACCAACGATAAATTAGTTGACCGTGGCACTAAAATGCTGATGGAAAGGGTGAAAATGACGGATTATAAAAAAGCCAAAGAACTACTGCTGAAATATGGCAGTGTAAAAAAAGCTGCCGATACGATTGTTAAATAATTTTCTCCGGTATTCTCTTTTAGTACAATATATCTATTTGTAGCATCACACCTATAGTTATACAGGTGTGATGGAATGAAATTATTGATTCCGAAAAAAAGGTACAATTTATTTTTTGCCGCTACTCTTTAAGTCCTTGTTGGAGATGATTCCAAAGTTGTGATCACCACTTTCCCTGTACAATATTGCTTTCGAGTTATTAATTTTGCTTTACTATGCAAGACATCGAACCATTTTACAACTGGCGGCATATTTATGTAAGTGAAGAAGATCAACGTTCACCTTTTCACGGAAGAACTTATTCTGAGTTTGAATTTTCCCAGACAGTGTATAATTATTACATACATCCGCAATGGGATGATTTTGGGAGCCGTACTTTATACCTGAAAGTATTGATGGCTGACTATGAGGAGAGATATGTGGTAATCGAAATGATAGGAGAGTGGAATGATGCCATTGAAAACGATATCATGGAACTAAAAAGGGAAGTGCTGGAAAAATTCATAGAGGAAGGCATTTTTAAATTCATTCTGATTGGTGAAAATGTGCTCAATTTTCATAGCGATATCAAAGATTATTATGAGGAGTTGTATGAAGAAGTTACCGACGAAAATGGATGGATAGTTTGTTTAAACATGCCCGAACAAACACAATATGACTTTAAACATGCCCATCTTAACCGCTATGTGGAACTTATGGCATTGGATAACTGGCGAACTTATAAACCTTTTCATTTGTTTAAGAAAATAGATAACGAACTGACAGCAAGATTAGATAATTAGTGCTTTTAGCCGATTCTATAATGATTTTTATGAATTAAAACTTTTATCCGTTTTTGGCCTTCCGATAGTATTTTTGCACAAATTGATTCTTCCCACTAAGAATATCGCTTATGAAATGGTCTGAACTTTTTACTTCTTCGATTGGCAAAAAGTGGATAATGGCATTGACTGGTTTATTTCTTATTACATTCTTAATTGTACATGCTGGAATTAATGCCACTATCTGGGCTAATGATGGTGGTGTGATGTTTAACAAGGCGGCCCACTTTATGGGAAGCACTGTTGTGATACGTATTGCAGAGATTGGTCTTTTTCTCGGGATCTTTTTACACATCATCCAGGGGTATATGCTGGAGTTGCAAAACCGGAGTAAAAGAAGGAAAGGATATTCCGTACCTATGGGAAATAAAGGCAGTAAATGGTACAGTCGCAGTATGGCTTTGCTTGGAACAATTCTATTACTTTTTTTTATTCTGCATTGGTGGCATTTTTGGGTGCCTGCCCGTTTTATAGGCCATGAAGAATTAACTGAAATTGAAATCAATGGGGTGCAGATGCACAATATGTATAACCTGATGCAATACACATTCCAGGAATGGTGGGTAGTGATTGCTTATCTGTTTGCCTGCTTCTCTTTATGCTGGCATTTGATTCATGGTTTTCAAAGTGCATTCCGAACAGTGGGAGTCAGTAATTCAAAATATATAGCATTGATAAGAAATGTGGGCATTGGATATTCCGTAATCATTTCATTGGCATTTGCCATGATGCCGGTGAGTATGTATTTGGGATGGGTGTAATAGCAATTCAATAATTCGCCAATTCGATAATTTGACAATTAGTTTCAATTGGTTTTGCGATAGGGTTAATTGTCGAATTTTCAAATTTTCAAATTGAAAAATTCATATGCTTGATTCAAAAATTCCCGCCGGACGATTAGAAGATAAGTGGACAGATTATAAAGGCCATTGTAAATTGGTGAATCCCGCCAATAAAAGAAAGCTGGAGATCATTATAATCGGTACTGGTTTGGCCGGTGCATCTGCTGCTGCTGCGCTGGGTGAACTGGGATATAAAGTAAAAGCCTTTTGTTTCCAGGATTCTCCACGCCGGGCACA
>JBKJLR010000083.1:0-7690 GCA_046596865.1 Chitinophagaceae bacterium | reverse complement strand
TTTTTATTAAGGCTTTCTACCTCTTTGCGGATGGTGCTTACCAACAGCTCCATTAATCCAATAACTTCATATTCCGGACGATCCCAGTTTTCGGTTGAAAAAGCATAAAGGGTGAGATATTCTATCCCTAGTTCAGCCGACCCTTCCACAATGTTACGTACACTTTCAACTCCATGAAAGTGACCAAAAAGACGGTCTTCACCCTTCTCTTTAGCCCAACGTCCATTTCCATCCATTATAATGGCAATATGACGTGGAAGATGGTCCTTATCTATTTTTTCGAGTAGTTCTGACATGGCATTTAGTTACCCAACCTGCTTCGAAGTTATTACTGATTGACCGGATTTGAAGTAATTAGCAAAAAAAAGAAATGCCCCGTAGCGGAGGCATTTAATAAAATAGTAGAAATCAACTGGATTATTTATAAAAATTAATTTTTACCCCACACAGCAACCCTTGATTTTCCTTTCAGAAAACCTTTTGTCTCATACCAAAATTCAATTTTAGTAAGGTGTCTCAATCCTCCGTCCATATCAATGATCCGGCTTTCAGAGCCTTGAGTAAAACGGTTGCGTAATTCAACGGTTTGAGTACCTCCATTATCAAAATGAATTTTCATCTTGTACATTTTAAGGGGTCCTTCTGTTACTTTTATCTTTATCTGGCGTACATCATCTTTCCAATTGCCAAAATAAATAACATCATGATCTGCTCCAAAGCCCACATTTTTGTCTCCCAAAAAAATCCATTGACCGGCTTCATTTTTTAGGGTAGGATGGGTAGATGTAAGGGCGGTGGTAAAACTGAAAACAGCTGCGATAATAGTGCTAAAAAAAATGGTTGTCAGGCGCATGGCAATACAAGTTGGGTTAAATAATGTGTTTACTGTGATACTATTTCTTAAGCTTCGTAATATAGTAGACTACAAGTAAATTAAGGTGTTTAATGCTATGGCTAAATAAAAGAAATATTGTGTAGCTCATCCCCCATCAGGGATATTTAATATCACTAAAAAATACAAATTCCTTTAATTGGCTGTAGGACATTTATACGACTGAAGGTTGAATGTAACATGAAACATTGCTGTTACAAACTGATCATTTTGTTTACTATTACCCCTCTGACGTCCGGGAATACCAATGGGTTCACCTATCTCATAAGACCTGTCGCTTAATAAAAGACCATTCGAAGTACTGCCATCAGGGTTGGGAGGGAAGGCTGCAGGATCAACATACGTTTTGCTTACATCATCCAGATAATCTGTGTTGGTAAAGCGGTGCAGAATTTCAAAACCTATATTAATTCTTTCATTAAATGAATATTTGATACCGCCACCAAAAGGTATGCTAATGCCCATGGAACTGTACTGCTTACGGTCGGGATATAGGGAGCTGCCCTGCCCCTCGGTACCCAATGGTCTGAGAAATATTTTTTCTCCCCGTAAGTAGGCATAAGGGTCATAACTGAAAATACCAGCACCAAATGTAATGTAAGGAGTAAAACTATACTCTGGCTCACCTGGCAAAAAGCGGAAGAAATTAAAATCCCCCTGTAATGTCAACTCCCAAACCTTACTATTAAAACTCAGGTTGCGGCTGTACATATATTGGTTATGGGTATTATACTGGTCTGAATAACCTAATTGAGCAAAACTGGCACCAATCCTAAGGGCAATATAGTTGCCAAAATTTTTACGGAAGAATATACTGGCCGCCGCTTTAACCCTGTTCAAACGGGCTTTGGTATTTAAATCGCCAAAATAGTGACCGGCTCCTACACCTACGCCAAATTCACCTTCCTGCACTATAGAATTCTGGGCGGAAAGAGAATAGCCGGAAAAAATGGCCACCACTGAAAACACAACTGCGACAATAAACTTCTTCGTCATAAACTTAAAATATGGTTCGGGATTAACTTACAACGCTAAAAATAGCATTTTCTTTTATTTTGCTGCCACCAATTACAGAATTAAACGAAATGGATGAGTGGTCTGGTAATATTTCAAAGCCGGATGCTGGCTAATTTACAGATTTGGGACAAAGAAGATAGATAAACAGGTGTTATATCGGCGTGATTTGAATAATCCCTGTTCCCGTTTAGTTACGTCTGTCTAATCCCCAAGTCAGTTTATTCCGTAAAGTCTGCAAGAAATTGTTTTCGCTTAGCCGGACCAGGTTAATATCAAACCTCTCTTTTTTTACCGCTAACTGGACATGTTTACTTACAATTTCCCTGCGGGAATCGAGGGCGCAGATAATTTGGTCTGACCGGCTTTCAATTTCAAAAGAAATAATGTTGTTATCAGGAACAATTATTGGGCGAACATTGAGATTATGCGGAGCTACTGGTGTTATTACAAAACTGCCTGAGTCGGGAAATACAATCGGGCCATTACAACTAAGTGAATAGCCGGTGGAGCCAGTTGGGGTGGCAACTATTAATCCATCGGCCCAGTATGTATTTAGAAATTCGCCATTCAGGTAAGTATGAATTTTTATCATGGAAGCCACATCTCTTTTATGAATGGAAAAATCATTCAGTGCATACGGCACATTACCAAACATCGGCAGGCTTGTTTCCAGGTGAATCAATGTTCTTGTATCTTCTACATAGGTTCTCTTTGCAATCGCCTGTACGGCAGTCTTTACTTCTTCACGACCGATGCTGGCCAGGAAACCAAGCCGGCCAAAATTGATTCCCATAATTGAAATTTTCTTATCCCGGACCAACGTAACTGTATCCAGCAATGTTCCATCGCCCCCAAGGCTGATAATGAATTCAATTTCTTCTGTTAAGTCTTCTGAGAGAGAAAAAGTTTTTGTATCAGCCGGCAAATCAATAGTGTCTTTTATCTGTTCAAAAAAATCCAAAAAAATGACGGGATCTATTTTCTGATTATAGAGTTCATCAAAAAATGACTGAACATCCTTTCGCTGTTCATTCTCCATTACCCGGCTGTAAATTGCTGCTTTCATGTGCTACTCTTTATTTTCTGAATTTGTGCCGAAAGTAAACGGGAAACATGTAAAAATCTATTTACTGATCATTGATTGCTCGTGCCGGGTCGTACGGTAGTAAAAATCATTTTATTCAGAAAGTTGTTTTCTGATGTAAAAATAGACCGTTTTGTCCTAACGAGTTAACCGTCCACTCTAATTTGAAAGTAACATTATAAAAAGCGAGGATATCGATACCAAATCCCCCGGAGTATAATAATCGATTGGAAAGTGCATTCTCCCCCGGCTCCGGATTGTGCACATAGCCGGTGTTGCCATACGCTTTTCCGAAAATGCGGACGGGGATCCTATGTGATTCTTTACCTTTTTTGACTACCGGGGTTTTGATATTAAAACTCAATAATTGCCTGGTATAAGTTGTTTTGAGGTAGCCCCCGGCTACTCCGTCTATTACATAATATTCGAAACCCTGCATAAACACATCACCATATCCCAAAAATCGCTGATTGAAGTAGGGTTGTTTGAAAGGAAGTTTGATACCGCCATAAACATTCAGGCTAAAAAAAGATTTGGAAGACACCGGCCAGAGAGCTAATCCCTTTGCATGAAGCTGCCATAAATTAATAATATTATTAAATCCGCTTTTGCCGATGGAAACCCGGGCTGCATAACCTTTGGTAGGATAAGGAATATAATCCAGGTTGTAATAATTAAGGGTGTAATAAATTCCAGGAAAACTGATACTGTTGTGGCCTGGTTTAAAATAGGAAGGATTTAAGGTGACGATAGTATCTTTTACCCGTTCGGTAGAATATCCAATTCCAAAACTGTGTCTCGTTTTAATAGCTTTCCGATAAGTAAGTTCCACCGTCGCATTGGTAAAGCTGCGGACATAATTATTTTCATCTTTTAAAAAAACCTGTTTGTCATTAATAGTATTGTAATTGACCTCCCGGTTCTTACCGGCAGCAAAAGCCAATTTCATTCCCCACTTTAATTTTTTATCGATGTAAAGCCTGTCGTAGCTGAATGAAACCTGTTTGGTATAACCATTGAGAAGCCCAAACCTGAGTTTGTCATTTCTGCCCGTAGCATTGTTATAAAAAAATTTGGCTCCATAGTTTACCCTGTCAAGGCTGGCTTTTTGCTCCACCAGCCACTGATTAAGATTACGGTCAACCGGTCTGAAGACGGGAACAGGAAACAGGTACCATCGTTCTTTCACCTCAACAGTTATATCAATTTTATCTCCTTCAATATTTTTTGCAGCTACAATGGCGGAAGTGAAAAGAGCCGTATTCATTAAATTACGGCGGGCCTCTTCCATTTTTTTAACGAGTACTTCCAGTGGATACTTCTCATCTTTCTTAAAAGGGATCTCCCGTAAAATGATAGCTTCTTTTGTTTTTTTATTGCCTTTCAAAACTATATCACCCACAACCACCGGAGAAATGAAAGAAGAATTTGTGGCCGTATCAATTAATTTTTCCGTACCGGGCTGTTGTGCCAACAGAACAGGAGAACACACCATAAGAATAATAAAGCAAGGGTAATATTTTTTCTTCTGCAGCATAATCAGATTTCCGCAAGAGGTCTAAATTAAAGTGATTTTTCCTCTCTTCGCTAAAATTCAGGAAAGTCCATCAGATTTTGAGATAATTCATCAGGTTATCATAGTTGCTGCGTATATCATTGGCAAATAGTTCTTCGCCAAAAAAATACTTTACATTATACTCATATCGTTGCAAAGTGGCAACGATGTCTGAAACTTCGGGTTTATTGATCCGGATAGTCACCTGCATCATCCCCGTTTCAGCATCATTTGAAGTATTTAACTGTGTTATTTGTGCATCATTTGTTTCTACCAGCTTACTGATTTCACTAAAAGAGTACTGATTACTTTCCATTTCTATAACAATCAACCCGCCGGGTTCGCTTAGGCTCATAAATTCAGAAGAGAACTTCAGCAGTTCATCATAAGCTACGGTTCCGACCAGTTCATTATCCGCTGTTACTACCGGAACTACACTTAAACCATTATCGGCAGCCAACTGAACGGCTTTCAAAAAATGTTCATCTTCTTTTACCGATATATCAGAAAAGGATTGATGTAAAGTAACAAGTTCTGCTGTATCATTCTCTGCCTGCAGCAACTCATCCTCGCTGATGATACCAATGAATTTTTCCCCGTCTACAATGGGTAAATGGGTTATATGATTGTCATTCATCAGTTGCAATGCGTGGTACACCTTATCCTGAAGGTGCAGAGAAGGAAGTGTTTGAGATAATAGTTCACGGGTTAACATGGATAGCGGCATTATTTTTAAAACTACTTCACTTGTAGCACCAATAGGACATCAACGATCAGGAAACTGTTGCAGGCTCGTTGTGCTTTTTCAAAAATTTGTGCAGAATTGCATTAAATTCATCAGGAACTTCCATCATAGGTGCATGGCCACATTTATCTACAAAATGCAATTCGCTGTTGGGAATTAACCTATTAAATTCTTTTGCTACAAACGGCGGAGTGATGTTATCGTTATTTCCCCATACTAATAACGTAGGTTGTTTAATTTGGTTGAGTTCCTCCCCCAGATGGTTTCTGATTGCACTTTTTGCTAATGCAATAATTTTAATCGCCTTTATCCGGTTATTAGTCATGCTGTAAACCTCATCCACTAATTCTTTGGTGGCGGTATTAGGGTCATAAAAGGTAAACTCAGTTTTTTTCTTAATGTATTCGTAGTCGCCTCTTTTGGGATAACTGTCACCCATACCATTTTCAAAAAGACCGGAACTGCCGGTAAGTGTTAGTGTTTTTATTCTTTCCGGATGTTTCAATATGTGTACAAGAGCAACATGGCCGCCAAGGGAATTGCCCAATAAATGAACACCTTGTAAATCTCTTGTTTCTAAAAATTTATTTACAAACTTAGCCAGTCCACCAACGGAGGTATGCAAAATATCCATTTCCAGCAGAGGCAGGATGGGTACCACTACTTTATTATGCTGGCGAAAATATTCAACCAGATTACGAAAATTACTCAAGGCACCAAACAGGCCATGCAAAAGAACTAACGGCTCACCGTCACCTTCCTCTAAAAACCTGAATTTATCTTGTTCTTTGATTTCGTACTCCATAGCAGTCAATTCTGTGCTTTCTTTCCAGTTGAATTTCAGGACTAAAATAGTCGATTTGGCGCAAAAAAACAGCAGTTTGCTGCATAAATGGGTGCCAACCAGGACAAATATAGGCGCAATAGGCTTGTTTTTACAAACATGTTTTCTTACCCGGACCTCTCATTCGTTTTTTTTTATACAAACCCCGAATGAATTTTCTTTCAAGGATTGGAATAAAAACACTTTAGTTAAAAACAGCAAAGATTAATAAGTTGAAATTTTTTTTGCCACTCCGTCAAAGAAGTGTTCCAGTTCCCCGAACATATCTTTAAAAACAGGAATGACAGCCCCAAATCCATTAATGACTTTCGGTCCCCAGGGCTGAACAAACGAATAGGTAACAGATTTACTTATCATCTCCGGCTTAATCCACTTTATTTGCTCTGCATAAAAAAGCAATACACTAAATACCACCGTGTAGATGGCGGCAAATAAAATAATACCCCCGATCTTATTTACCGAACCCAGCATGGCCACTTCTATAGTGGATTCAATTGCTCTTGCACCAAGACGAATCAATAAAATAACAATGAGAAAAACAATGGCAAAGGAAATAACCGGCAGCCATTGATCTGATATTTTAACGGCTTTTCCAATATATCCTGCCACTACTGTTGAAAGTTTCATTGCTGCGGCCAACCCTATTATTACCGCAATCAATGAAAACAAACCCACTACAAGGCCTCGTTGATAACCTTTTACAACAGCAAGTATGATGATACAAGCAAAAATCAGGTCAAGGAGCATCTATTCGTTTTATGATTTAACGTCTGGGTATGCTGGTTATTTTAACGTTCAACTTTTTGATAACAATTGTTTCACTAAAGACGAAATGGTTTTTCCATCCCCTTTGCCAGCTAACTGTTTACTCGCTGCTCCCATCACCTTACCCATATCGGCGGGAGAAGTGGCACCCATTTCAGCAATGATCTTTGCTAACTCCGCTTTTATTTCATCAGCAGATAGTTGCTTTGGTAAAAACTTTTCAATCACCGATATTTCTTCTTCTTCCTTTTTTGCAAGTTCCGGGCGGTTTTGTTGCTGAAATATTTCTAACGAATCCTTTCTGCTCTTTACCAATTTCTGCAACAACTTTATTTCTTCCTCTTCTGTTATTTCACCTTTTGCTCCTTCGGAAGTTTTTGCATTAATGATGGCGGCTTTAATAGCCCGGAGGCTTCTTAAACCTGCTTCATCTTTTGCCAGCATTGCTATTTTCAGGTCAGCCATTATTTTTTGTTCGAGAGACATGGTAAAAAGTTTATGGTTTGTAGTTAATTTCAAAAGCACAAAGAACTCTTCGAACCGGAGCACTCCTGACTCCAGACTAATAACTCCGAACTCAATCGGCTTTATTCTCTTTCAACTGTTTTACTTTGAACTGATCATAAAAATCATGCGCAAATTTTTTCATCTCCTCTACCTGCTCGGTGTATTTGGTAGCACGGCCATACGTATCAGCCATTGTCATCATGGTTTGATAAAAGAAATCAGCCATTTCATCTACCATCATATCATTTGTCCATAGGTCAATGCGCAATGCGGCTTTCTCT
>JBKJLR010000177.1:0-5286 GCA_046596865.1 Chitinophagaceae bacterium | reverse complement strand
AAAATTTTATTGTTGCACGGCGGCCCTGCCATGACGCATGAATACATGGAATGTTTTGAAAGTTTTTTTCCAAAAGAAGGATTTGAATTTTATGAATACGATCAGCTTGGTTCTTATTACAGCGACCAGCCCAAAGACAGCAGCCTTTGGACAACAGAACGTTTTGTAGAAGAAGTGGAACAGGTTAGAAAAGCAATAAGTGCCGACTCCACTAATTTTTATGTGTTGGGTAATTCATGGGGTGGCATTCTGGGGATGGAGTATGCGTTGAAATATCAAAGCAATATGAAAGCATTGCTGGTAGCAAACATGGTAGCCAGTGCACCGGAGTATGGTAAATATGCAGATGAAGTATTGGCAAAACAAATGGAACCGAAGGTGCTGGCAGAGATAAGGGCTATTGAAGCCAAAGGCGATTTTGCCAATCCACGGTATATGGAACTATTGTTACCGAACTTTTACAAGGAGCATTTATGCCGGCTACAGGAGTGGCCGGATGGTTTTAACCGTACAATGAAACATGTAAATGGAGAAATCTATGCAATGATGCAGGGGCCATCTGAATTTGGTATTGGTGGAAGATTAAAAAACTGGGATATTAAAAACAGGCTGAAAGAAATAAAAGTACCAACGCTGATGATAGGGGCGAAGCATGATACAATGGATCCTAAGGCAATGGAAGAGCAGAGTAAAATGGTACAGCATGGCCGTTATCTCTATTGCCCTAACGGCAGCCATTTATCTATGTGGGACGATCAGCAGGTTTTTATGAATGGAGTGATACAATTTATTAAGGATGTGGATGAACAGCGTTTTAAATAATTTTTTAATATTGTACGGGAATCAGGAGAAGAAGGCAAGCCTTTTGATTTTTACTGAGATAAATAATATAATTTTAATATATAATAATTTTAACTTCAATCACCTAAATCAACAAAGAATGAAACTAGTTGTAGCATCTATGGGAATTCTGTTTGCCGCATCTCTGCTTACCGCTTGCGGTGGGAATGATAAAAAAGAAAAAACCTCTGCAGACAAACTGGAAGGAACATGGGAAGTCAAAAGGACCGAAGGAATTATGACAGATCACAATGTAGGAGCCATTTATAAGTTCAAAGGGAATAAATTGACATGTAGTCAACAAGGATTTGACATCCCCGGCACAACCTTTATAACTGACAGTACTTTCGATTTTCAACTGGATGGGCAAAAAGATAAGTCAAAGTATCGCTATCATTTCAGTAAGGATACAATGGTATTGGTTCCACCGAACAACGTAGGCCAGGTATTTTATCTGGTAAAAAAATAAAATTTTGCGCCTTTTAGTTATATGTCCATTTATTGTAGCTTGAAAGTCTGCATTCCTTGAATGTAATTCTACTTATTGTTATGAGGAAACAGGGAGGGTCTTTTTAACCAACTCGATATTCTGCAGCGTACTTATCTTTTAATTATGTCGTTAATAATATCAAGATGGTGCCGGGTGTGAATTTTAAGAAATTTTATGGTGGGTTTCAATTTCAATTTCCCAAAAAATGGATGTTCAAAATAATTGTTGGGGTGTAAGGTTGCCATTTCTTCGAGCTTTCTTTTTGTCATCTCCAGGTGGTTTTTTAAAGTCTCCAGAGTAAAATTGTTTTTAGGGCGCACAATGTCAGGAGCTTTTGCTCTTCCTCTCGGTATTTTGTTTAGGGTGTACACCAGCGTTTTTATAAAACTGAATTTCCATTGATAAGCATCTGGATTTGATTTTTTTAACGCTTCAATGATCAGATTAATTGTAAGCAGAGAATGTTCTATATGCCAGCCCACAGATGATTTGGAAACAGCTGGGTTAATAACTTCTTCTTTAGCAATTTTGGTTTCAATCTCATTTATAAGGTGTCTTAATTTGTTCATTTAATTTTCAGTTTATTATTTACCTCTTGGTTTGGATGGTAAATTTAGTTAATCACCTCAATGAACGAAAGAAAGTACTGCAATAAAAGTTGTGAAAACTGAGTAAATTTTTTTGCATTGGTGGGTGTTAAATTGGCCTACGCATTATATATGGCTCGTATTTTCTAGCTTTCAGACTGCAATTGGAACCGGTTTAAATCGTTGCTGATACTGCTTATATCTGCTTTCAGTCAAATCAAGAGATTTGATTTTAAGTTTCAAATTATGTAAAGTTTTTTTAATCAGCATTTTTATACAAGTCGGCATTGACAATTATTGAAAGAATCAACCCATTATTGTATTGAAATACATTCCTGCCACCTATTTCACGGGGTAACTGAACTATCTGGCTTAAAAAACCGCCTTCTATCCGTAATTTGGAAGAAAATCGATAACCTAATAACAGCCCCAACCGGTTTTGGTCAAACACATTTTCATTTACATTTTTACCAAATCCCAAAAAAATCTCATCATAAATAGCAGCGTAAGGAGTTTTATCTGCAATGGATTTTCCTTTCAGTGGTATTTGCATCCTGTACATATAGCGGAGCCTGTTCACAAAAAAATGTTCATCTTCCTTAGTTAAGGATGCGTTGGTATAGCGTCCTATCCATCTTTGCTCTAAAATAAAGCGGTGGCTTATTTCCACCTTACCTGTCTTGTCATTTACAGTTGCCATTTCATAAGCCCTGTGTTCGGTAAATTGTTTGCCAAAAGTATTAATTGGTATATCACCATAGTTGTAAGTTTCTATCCAGGCATACCCGGCCCTTAAAGAAAGCTTTGGATTTACTTTAAAATTGATGCCGATTCTTAAGACGCTTTGTTGCCAATCCGTAATAATATTATCCCTGCGCAATTGATATTCTAAATGGATGCCCCATTTTTTATTTATGTTGAATGCACTGGTAAAAGCATACCAGCCAATAGAATTTTTATCGGTGATACGGGTATTCTGTGCATTAGATATATGCCAGGCAAAGCAGAATATAAATATTAAATATTTTTTTTTCAAATTGAAGGAAGTTTAAAATTCAATACTTGTTTATTTGTTCTAAAATTCAGGCGGCTATTAGATTAATAGGAGTCTTTAATGCAGAATCCCTGTTAATAATATAATGTTCGACCGGCCATTTTGCAGAATCAATAACTATTTCCTGAATTTCAGTTGTTACCTTTTTTTATTTTTGAGCAGAAATCTGCTGCATATTAGCTAATGCAAATATTGTCAGTAAAATAAATTTCAGTTTCATTTTAAAATGGGGTTTAAATAGAAATAAAATATAAATGACCTTATTTTTAACCCTGAAATTTATGCAATAACAAATCAAAAAAATCAGGCGGTTTTTTAATGTCGCCTGACTATGGTCTTACTTTGTATTATTAATAATTATATCGGGATAAAAGGTTACTTCACCAGTTGTAATATCATGTGTACCACCAACAATTCCAATCGCACCCGATTCAATCAGTTCTTTTAAAATCGGGCTACGTTCCATAATGGCATGTACCGTTCTTTTTACATTGATGGCAGCCACTTTTTCCACAAATTCATTATTGCCGGAATTACGATTTTCTGTTATTGTTTTTTCATCATAAACTGCAGGCTGAATTTTACTTAACAAAGCAGTTAGATTACCCATTTCCACATGGTCGCAGGCTCCTCTAACTGCCCCGCATTTTGTGTGGCCCAATACTACTATGATTTTTGCACCGGCTACTTTGCAGCCAAATTCCATACTTCCCAGAATATCTTCATTGATAATATTGCCGGCAATGCGAACACTGAACACATCTCCCAATCCCTGGTCAAAAATCAGCTCTGCTGAAGTACGGGAATCAATGCAACTTAGAATAACGGCAAACGGATGTTGCCCGTCTGATGTTTCGTTTGCCTGTTGCAACAGGTTACGGTTAGCTTTCAGATTATTTACAAACCTGTCATTACCTTTCTTTAAAATCCCGAGTGCCATTACCGGTGTTATGGCGGCTTGCATTTCCTTAGTTAATGTTTTCATTTTTAATTGTTTTTTTTAAATTTTTATAAATACGCAGGTTCAATAAATTTAATTTTTTCAACGGTGATGTGCCTGGTTTTGGCATTGATCTCATAATCTTTTATTAATTCAAGTACATCATGAGCAACTGATTTTGATTTGGAAAAATCAATAATCACTTTCGAATTTTCTGGAATTGCTTCTAAAGCCCCCAGTACACTTGCTTTGTTAAAAAATGAAACTTCCTGAGCCAATTCTATATGGTGCACTTCATGCCCCTCTTCGGAGGTAATTACATTTTTCATGTGATGGGAGTTGCGGTAACTGTGGCGTAAGGTGTAAAAGATGCCAAAGCAGATACCTATTGTAATACCTATTAAAAGATCGGTTAACAGGATGCCGGCCACTGTTGCCGTAAACGGAATAAACTGCTCCCATCCCAATTTGTACATGTTTATAAAAAGTGATGGTTTTGCTAATTTGTAACCTACTACAAATAAAATGGCGGCTAAACTTGCCAATGGTATCATATTTAAAAGGCTTGCAATGGTAAGGGCACTTAATAAAAGGAAAAAGCCGTGCAGAATGGCAGACATTTTTGTTTTTCCACCAAAAGTTATATTTGCTGTACTGCGGACGATAACCTGCGTAACCGGGAGTCCACCAATTAAACCAGAAAGTACATTGCCTAATCCCTGGGCTTTAAGTTCTCGGTTGGTAGGTGTAATTCTTTTATAAGGATCCATTTTATCGGTGGCTTCCACACATAATAATGTTTCTAAACTCGCTACTATTGCCAAAACGATTGCAATTTTCCAAACTTCAAAATTTGTGATGGCAGAAAAATCCGGAAAAGTAAATTGACTAAAAAACCCAGCTAAATTTTCAGGAACAGGAATTCTTACAACCTGGTCGTCCGCTAAACTAAAATTCAGTGTTCCGTTTTGATATAAATTAAACATGACAATTCCTAAAACGACAACTACAAGCGGGCCGTTTAGCATTCCAAAAATTTTGTGCTTTTTTGTTAAAACCTTCTCCCAAAATAGAAGGATGGCTATTGAAATAGCGGAAATAAGCAATGCGCCGGGAGTTATAAAATCAAATGCTCTGAAGATTTCAGAAAATGTATTTTGGCCATCAGCCTGTAAAAAAGCATCATCTCCAACAGTATCTTTATCCCAGCCTAAAGCATGGGGTATCTGTTTTAAAATAATCAACAACCCAATACCCGTAAGCATTCCTTTTATAACGGATGATGGAAAAAAATAAGCAATAAAACCAGCTTTAGCATAGCCCATAATAAGTTGCAGAATTCCGGCAATAACAACGGCTAATAAGAATGTTGGCC
>JBKJLR010000335.1:0-5889 GCA_046596865.1 Chitinophagaceae bacterium | reverse complement strand
CAAAATCGAAAGGAGTAAAGGTCTATACCATTGGAATGGGGGCTATGCCATCTACTATTATTGAAGTGACAGGAAACAAACCCAAGCAGAAGAATCCTACTATTGATTTTATTGATGAAGAACTGTTGCGAAAGATCGCCGTGGAAACAGGCGGTCAGTATTTCCGGGCAAGAGACAAGCAAGGTTTAAAAGATACGTACAAACAGATTGATAAATTAGAGAAATCAAAAATTGACATTACTTCTTTTAAACGTTCAGAAGAGAAATTTCTGCCTTTTGTGCTGGCAGCATTGGTTTTTCTTTTCCTGGAAATCGCAATGAAGTTTACTTTTTTCAGAAGATTTCCATGATATTATGTTGCTTTATTCTTGTTATTGATGAAATTCGTGGCGCAAGTAATGAGTGGTATAATAAAATACCGAATCATATTTTCAAAAATACTTTAGACACTTGAAAGCAACAGTTTACAAATCAACCGGAAGCTGGTACACCGTAAAAGATGAAGAAGGAAAATTCTGGAATGCCCGGATGAAAGGTGTGATGAAATTGGATGGCATCACTTCCACCAATCCAGTAGCCGTAGGAGATATTATAGAAATGGAATCACAGGCTGATACAGATAATTCCGCCATCATAGACGAAATTCATAAACGAAATAATTATATTAACCGCCAATCACCCAGGCATAAGTACCAGCATCATATTGTAGCGGCGAATCTCGATCAGTCGATGCTGGTAGCTACACTCAAGGAGCCAAAAACTTCACAAGGGTTTATTGACCGTTTCCTCGTGGCCTCTGAGATGTATCATGTTTCTCCCTTTATTGTGTTTAATAAGTCTGATTTATACAAAACGAAGGAGCTGACGAAATATGGACAATGGAAAGAGATGTATGAGGCTGTGGGTTATAAAGTTTTTTTAATAAGTGCGGAAAGGAAAGAAGGTGTTGAAGAAGTATTAGAATTATTAAAAGGTAAGACCACATTGTTAAGTGGTCATAGTGGTGTTGGGAAATCTTCATTTTTGAATGTAGTGTTTCCCGACATAAATTTAAAAACCCAGGATGTAAGCGGCTGGAGTGGCAAGGGGCAGCATACAACAACGTTCGCTGAAATGTTTGATTTGCCTCCCGATAGGTATCGGGATGGTGGCCGGATCATTGATACACCCGGCATGAGAGAATTTGGATTAGTTGATATTGAAAAACAAGAAGTGTCTCATTATTTTCCCGAGATGCGGGACCGTTTAAATAATTGTCAATTTAATAATTGCCTGCATTTTAATGAACCAGGCTGTGCTATTAAAGAAGCAACGGCCAATGGAGAAATACATGAAGACAGGTATGTAAGTTATTTAGGTATTATGGAATCAATTGAGCAGAAGAGTTATTAGCCCCTTGTCCCCCTAAAGGCGAGACTAAGGTCGAATAGTCTTAATATTTTTAGAATTCCTGAAAGAAAAAAAGCTACTAGGATAAGAGTTTAGTACACATCCTCTCATCGGAGAGGCTGTCCCGATATTTTCGGGGGGCGAATTGAGAAAAATTTTGTACTGTATAAAATCGGGGTGGGTTGGTGATACTTCAACAAGCTCAGTAGCGAACAGAACCCTGAAGGGTGCGACGCAACGAAGTTGATAGTAGTACTACAGCTGGGGAAAAAAGAAACTTTTCATTTCAGAAATGTTGCAACAAGAAAGTATACTAGATTTAAGTTCCCCTTTAGGGGACAGGGGCTTTATGCAATATTCCTCTTCCCTTCGTTAAACAATTTCGTTTCAATAACTCCCGCAAGTTCCACCACTGCTTTATTGTCTTTGCTGAGGGCATCTTTAGTTTTTGTAGGGAAGATAGAAACGCCGTTATAAATACTGTAATGAAGGGTGATGTTGTGGCCCTTAAAACGAAACTCCCAGTCAATGGTATCAAAGTCATCTTCCTTATTAGAAAAATTTACATCAAAGTCCTGACTGAGAATGTTGGCAACATGGTAAAATTCTTTTAGCCCGCCGTCATCGGCAATGACCGCTTCGGTGCAACCGAGGGTGGTTCGTAGGGTGAGGCTCATAGTTAAGGTGTTTAGGTTTATTCATAGACTGGATTATATAGTGGATAGCTGCACATATCCGTAAATTAGCTACGGAATTTCCTGGCTTTCTGAGCAGCTTTCGTAGCCTTGGGGTCCCCGCTGAGAATTTGTTCTGCACCTACATTTTTACCATTACTGGGACACCCCGTTTTTCTTTTAAACATGTTGCTAAACATGCCACAGGAAGACACCAACATAGTGAAACTCAAGGCTACAGCAAAAAATCTTAGTTTTTTCATTCTTTTAAACTTGATTAAATAACGAACTTAACTATAAATAATTGTACCAGAAAAATCGTAAAGCTACGAGTACAGAGGCGGGAGTATTGAGTCAGGAGTCTTTAGTCGTGTCAGGAGACGGGGCTGAGTTCAGAATTCCACTCCTGACTCCGTACTTTGAACTCCCGGCTTTCCCCTGAACCAATCCGCATATCCCACATAATTATTAGCAATGCGGGCTATTTGGTTATTTATCAGTTCCTGCGAAATATCTTTTACTTTTTTGGCTGGTACACCGGCATAAGTACTCCCGGCTTCGCAAATAGTATTTTCTAACACCACCGCCCCGGCGGCAATAATGGTATTACTGTGTACTACCGCATTATCCATCACAATGGCACCCATCCCTATTAGTACATTGTCATGCACGGTGCAGCCATGCACTATCGCATTGTGCCCGATAGATACATTATTACCGATAGTAGTGCCGCATTTCTGAAAGGTGCAATGAATACAGGCACCATCCTGCACATTCACTTTGTTGCCCAACTTTATAAAGTTTACATCACCCCGAACAACAGTGTTGAACCAAAAACTACAATCATCACCGGCAATTACATTACCAACGATTGTAGCATTGGGGGCAATAAAACAATTGTTGCCAAATTGCGGATGATTGTCTTCAACGGGGAGTATTAGAGGCATTTGTAATTAAGAATTAGTAATTAAAAAATAATAAGTGTTTTGTAACCAGCTTTGGTTTTTCATGGCATCGTCCCTTGCGTCGCACTCTTCAGGGTTCTGTTCGCTACTCAGCTTTTTCAACACAGAGATACAGAGAATTGGAGTTACACAGAGGCTCTCTGTGTAACTTTGTGTCCTCCCTTAACTCTGTGTTGAAAATTTCACACTCTGCAAATTAGAGAATTTCTTTGCGCCTTTGCGCCACCTTTGCGTTCTTTGCGTGAAATAATTTGTATTGAATCAACGGGAACTTTTTCTCCGCCATGTAGCCCAAACATCTTCTGCCCCGCTTGCACTGGAAATAGTAAAAGCAGACGGCTGCTCTTTTTATGATGCTGATGGTAAAGAATACATTGACCTTATCGGCGGCATTAGTGTTGCCAATGTCGGACACCGTCATCCCAAAGTGATTGAAGCGATACAAAAACAATTGGATGCTTACCTCCACATTATGGTATATGGAGAATTTATAGAAGCACCGCAGGTGCAATATGCCAAACTTCTAACCGATAATTTACCAGCCTCACTCAACTCTGTTTATTTTACTAACTCAGGTTCCGAAGCAGTAGAAGGAGCCATGAAACTGGCTAAAAGAACAACAGGCAGAACACAAATCATAGCTTTTAATAAATCATATCATGGCAGCACCCAGGGTGCATTGAGTGTAATGGGAGATGAATACTGGAGAAATGCTTTTCGTCCGCTGCTCCCTGATGTTTTGCACTTACAGTATAATTCTTTTGAATCATTGGAGGAGATAACTGAATTCACTGCCTGTGTAATTGCTGAAACCATACAGGCCGAAGCCGGCATCATTGTTCCTGCAAAAGAATGGATGCTGGCTTTGCGAAAAAAATGTACGGAAACAGGAACATTATTGATTCTTGATGAGATACAGGCAGGCTTTGGCCGCACCGGTAAACTCTGGGGCTTTGAGCATTTTGATATTTTCCCTGATATTTTATTATTGGGTAAAGCTTTGGGTGGAGGTATGCCGCTGGGAGCATTTATAGCTGATAAAAAATTAATGGATGTTTTTACCGAAAACCCGGTGCTGGGCCATATCACCACTTTTGGCGGTCACCCGGTTTGCTGTGCAGCTGGTATGTCGGTGATGAAGATATTACTGAAGTAAGGATGGATTGATAAAGTAAAACAAAAAGAAGAATTGTTCAAATCCTTGCTTATTCATCCGCCGGAGGGCAGACACAGCCCGAAAATAAAAGCTGTCCGTTCTTTTGGTTTATGGATGGCGGTGGAGTTTGATTCGTTTGAAACGAATAAAGCCATTATTGATAAATGTATTGAACAGGGAGTATTAAGTGATTGGCTTTTATTTGCATCTGATTGTTTGCGGATTTCTCCGCCGTTGATTATTGAGGATGGTGAAATTACAAATGCATGTAATATTATTTTGAAGGTTTGTAGTAAATAACGGTGGCTATTATTCAATCTCTACAATCAACTCAATCTCTACGGCCATATTCTGTGGTAATGAGCACATTCCTACGGCTGATCTTGCATGTTTCCCTTTTTCTCCAAATACAGCTACCATTAAATCTGAAAAGCCGTTGATGACTTTCGGGTGATCTTTGAAAGTAGGTTCGCAGTTTACCATTCCAAGTACTTTTACAATACGTTTTACTTTGCTTAAGTCGCCCAATTCTGCTTTTAACACTGCCAGCTGATTAATGGCGGTAAGCCTTGCTGCTGCTATTCCTTCTTCTAACGTCAGGTCTTTGCCGACTTTTCCTGTTATAAAAATTCCTTCCGGGTTTGAGGGACCTTTGCCTGCGAGAAACAATAGGTTTCCACTTCTTACTAGATGAACATAATTAGCAATCGGTTTGCCAACAACTGGTAATTCAATTTTTAACTCCTTTAGTTTGGCTTCAGGGTTTTGCGAAAAACATGCTATGATAAAAATTAAATTGATTGCCAGTAGAAAAAATATTTTTTTCATTTTACAATAATTTAAAAAGATAAGCGGCTACCAACGCCCCAACAATCGGTCCAACCACCGGTATCCAGCTATAACTCCAGTCACTATCTCTTTTTCCGTGTATAGGTAAAATAAAATGTGCAATCCGCGGTCCTAAATCCCTAGCAGGGTTAATAGCATAACCTGTCGGGCCACCCAATGATAAACCGATACCTAATACCAATAAGCCAACAGGCAGAGCATCTAATGTACCAAGTGTAGTTGTAGGTTTCGACATGGCCAATGCGCCAAATGTTAATACAAATGTCCCGATGATCTCGGTAATAAGATTATAACCCACATTGCGGATAGCAGGCGAATTACAGAACACCGCCATCTTTAAGTCTTTATCGGTGGTGGCATCAAAATGCTGTTTGTAAGCCAGCCAGGTAATAACTGCTCCTGCAATAGCACCGCTAAACTGTGCAGCCATATAAGTGGGTAGTAATTCGGCATCAAAATCACCAAATACAGTGAGAGCAATAGTAATAGCAGGATTTAAATGGCCGCTGCCACCCAATGTGGCAGAAGCATACACACCTACAAATACTGCCATTGCCCAACCAAATGTGATAACTATCCATCCGCTATTATGGCCTTTTGTATTGGTAAGAAGAACGTTGGCTACTACACCGCAACCCATAATAATGAGTAAGGCAGTACCGGCAAATTCACCAATGAATGGAGACATATTTTATAGTTTATTAGTTAATTGGTTGGTTTCCTGATATGGGAAGATACTGATTGGCCAGTAAAGTAAAATCATTCAGCTGTTCTTTTATCCAGCCCCGATAGCTATCGGGGTCATCTTTGCTCATTTCTTCTGCCATTAATTTAGCAACTAAAGGAGCTGCCTTAA
>JBKJLR010000321.1:0-6228 GCA_046596865.1 Chitinophagaceae bacterium | reverse complement strand
CATTCTTTTAGTAGTATGCTTCTGTTCATGCAACTCATCTACAAAAACAGATGAAAAAAACGGAAAATTAATTACAAAAGACTCGACCTATGAAATAAAAACAGGTGGTTCCGAAATGATTCAGGTAGATGGCAAGTATAATATATGGACAAAAAAAATCGGCGATGGCAAAATAAAAGTGTTGCTATTGCATGGCGGTCCTGGTTTTACACATGACTACTTTGAATGTTTTGAAGACTTTTTACCAAAAGAAGGAATCGAATTTTATTATTATGACCAACTGGGATGTGGCTATTCTGATAAACCAACTGATACATCTCTTTGGACAATTCCCAGATACGTTGAAGAGATTGAGCAGGTTAGAAAAGGACTTGGACTCGATAATTTTTATTTGTACGGCCAGTCTGCCGGAAGCATGCTTGCTATGGAATACTTAGACAAATATCAAAGCCATGTAAAAGGGGCAATTTTATCCAACATGACTGCAAGTGCTCAAAGCTATTTAACCTATACTGCAAAGTTAAAACATCAAATACTTTCACCGCAGGATGTTGCAACTTATGACTCGCTAGATAAGCTACAGGCTTACAACACACCAGAGTTTCAAAACTTATTGATGAATAAATTATATACCAAAGTTGTATGCCGGCTTCCTATTGAACAATGGCCTGAACCATTATTGAGGGGATTTAAAAAATTCAATAATGCCATTTATATTCATATGCAGGGAGTTGATGAATTTCATGTAACCGGAAATATAAAAGATTGGGACATGTGGGACAGGCTACCAAATATTAAAGTGCCAACACTTGTACTTGGGGGAGTATATGACGAAATGGACCCCGAGGATATGAAGGGAGAAGGAATACTTATTCCCAATAGCCGCACTTATTTATGCCCCAATGGAAGCCACCTGGCTATGTACGATGACCAGCAAAATTATTTTGCAAGCCTGATTGGGTTTTTAAAAGATGTTGAAAACAACACCTTCAAACCAGATGCTAAATAAATGTAGATACAGGAAACAAATACGCAGTAAATTTTTAAAGCTGTTAGTTAATTGTACAGTAGGCGAATATGGCTAACATATATTTAAAATTAAATTCACAGATAATAGTAAATAAAATGAAAATGAAAATAACTACCCTCATAATATTCGCAGTGCTAAGCGTCTTTTCTTTTCAACTTCTGGCACAAAAAACAAACCAACCGATTCGGCTTGAGAAATTACTTGAACAATATTCAAAGGAATACTATGCCTTACACCCATTGGAAGCGACACAAGCAGGTATCAACGATTATAACAACCAACTTGAAATTACGATCAGCGAAGACTATATTAAAAAAGCAAAAGCACTCAATCAAAAATATCTCAGGCAATTAGCTGTCATCAACAAAGCAGGCTTAACAGCATCTCAGCTATTAAGTATTGATGTGCTTACCTACAAATTGAAATCCGAAAATGAACGACTAAACAATTCGTTGGGATTCTACAGGCCTGTTGACCAATTCGTATTTAGTTTTCCAACAAGGTTCGCCACCCTGGGTTCGGGAGCCGGTTTTGTTCCTTTCAATACCGAAAAAGATTACAGAGATTTTATTAGTCGTATGAAAGGTTTTCAAACCTGGGTTGACCAGGCCATTGCTAATATGAGAAAGGGTGTTGCGCAAAATAATACAAATCCAAGGGCTTCGATGGAAAAAGTGCCGCCACAATTAAAACCATTATTTGAAAGTGCGGTACAGGAGAATGTTTTTTATAAACCTTTACTAAAACTACCAACCAACTTAGATAGTGTGTCAGCCATTCAATTAAAAAAAGATTACTCGGCAGCTATTGAAACGATTATTAAACCAGCGTACAAAAAATTGCATGATTATATTGTTACAGAGTATAATCCAAAAGCAAGAACAACTTCCGGCTTATTAGATAATTATAAAGGGAAGAAAGAATATGAATTGTGGTTAAAGTATTACACCACCACAAACATTACTGCCGAACAAATTTTCAATTTGGGGCTTAGTGAAGTTACCCGTATTCGCAAAGAAATGGAAACTGTAAAAACACAAGTGGGCTTTAAAGGTGATTTAAAATCCTTCTTTGAATATGTAAAAACCGACCCCAAATTCTTCCCCTTTAAAACCGAAGAAGAAGTATTGGATAGATTCAGAAGTTTTCTTTCTATAATGTCGCCTCAGCTTAACCGTCTTTTTAATTTAACACCTAAAGCAAAGTTTGAAGTAAGGGCTACTGAAAAGTTTCGGGCAGCTGGTGCTAATGCCCAGTACAATCAAGCATCGAGAGATGGAAAAAGACCGGGTATTTTTTATGAAGTAATTCTTGATCCGGCTCAATACAATTATTTATCAATGGAATCATTATTTATACACGAAGCTATTCCCGGGCATCATTATCAAATGGCCATTCAACAGGAAGCAACTATTCCGGAATTTAGAAAAGCATATTGGACGAGTGCTTTGGGAGAAGGATGGGCTTTGTATGCCGAAAGTTTAGGCAAGGAATTAGGGATGTTCACAGACCCCTATCAATATTTAGGCAGACTAAATCAGGAAATAGAAAGGGCAGTTCGGTTAGTGGTAGATGCAGGCATTCATTACAAAGGTTGGACCCGTGAAAAAGCCATAGCTTATGTATTGGAGAATCAACCGGTATCAGCCATCGTAGCCGAGCAACGGATAGAACGGTATATGGTTACAGCGGGGCAGGCAGTAAGTTATAAAGTGGGTGAATTAAAAATTATTGAACTGCGTGAAAAAGCAAAAAAGAAGTTGGGTAGAAAATTTGACATTAAGGAATTCCACGACGAAATTTTAAAAGATGGCTGTTTACCACTGATTATTTTGGAAACAAAAATCAATCGGTGGATAGAAAGTAAAAGCTAAACTAGTCAACACATGCTAAAGAAAATTTCCATTATCCTTTTTTGGCTCGCCTTCTTCGGCTTCTTTTTGTATAAACTCATTCCGAAGTACAAGTACCTCACTAATGACAGTTTAAAACATTGGGGAAGCAACACTACCATTGATAACAGCATTTTTGCACTGCATATTTTTGCCGGCATCATTGGTTATTGCACGGCCATCTTGCAATTCACTCCTTCTATACGCAACAACTACATTTCCTTTCATCGTAAAACGGGTAAACTGTATATTATTTCGTCCCTGCTTTGTATTACTACGCTGTATGTAATGATACCCAGAACAGGATGTACTGCCTGCAGGCCTTCGCAATTGATAGTAACAAGTTTATGGCTGTTGTTTATAAGCCTTGCTTTTTATTTTATTAAGCAACGAAAAATAGTGCTGCATCAACGCATGATGATCAGCAGTTTTATATGTGCGGCTTATTTTGTTACCATCAGGGTAATTGATGCGTATGCCATGAACATATTCTATTCATTATTTCCCAATGAATCAACAGCATTTTTAGCTTCCGATATTTTTGTATGGCTGGTTCCCTTGCTATTGTTTAATTTGTACTGGTTGATAAAAGACAAAAAGCAAACTGTATGAATATGAAAGTGATTATTTTGATTACGATATTCTTTGCTACAACCTTAAGCAGCGTGGCACAGGTTAGCGGTGAAGTGTATTCCCAAAACAAAGAAGCAAATTCGTATTACATCAAAGCACTTGATTATATAAAAATTGGCAACCCAAGAAATGGCGGGTCGGTTGATAGTTTACTAAATGCAGTTCAATGGTTAGAAAACTCGGTAAAAACTGATCCGCTATTCGTAACAGCTTATATTGAGTTGTGCAAAACCTACTGGATGTTTGATTTTTCCTACCCCAATTTCCCAACTTATAATAGCAGTGCTGTTGTTATTTTACCAAAGGCAAAAGAAGCCATTTATAAAGCATTGCAAATTGACAGCAGTTCTTCAGAGGCTTATTCACAATTAGCCAGAATGAATAAAAATTATGAGTATAAATGGGATGAAGCATTAAAGAACTATGCAAAAGCAATTCAGTACGATTCAGCCAATGCAAGCAATTATGCTTCGTATGGTGAAACATTGGCATTACAAGGCAAGTGGAATGAAGCCCAAACATGGATTGATAAGGCAAATAAAATGGCACCAACTGATAGCCGGGTGTTATTAACTACAGGCATCTATTATTACTGGAAGAGAGATTATAAAAAATCAATTGATTATCTCAACCTTATCAATCCGCAAAATGATAACAGCAAATTCTTTATTTCATTAAGCTATGTAGCTGATAACAATCCAACAAAAGCTATTGAGTTGCTTAAAACACAAAATCCAATGAATAACAGTGGAGGCGGGAAAGCATTAATGGCTTATGCACTTATTAAAAATGGTGAGATGAACGAAGCAAGAATAATACTAAATGCTATTGAAAAACTAAGTCAGGTGGTTGAATACCGCTCAGCAGTTTGCTATGTCGCATTAGGTGAAAATGATAAAGCGTTTAAATTACTCAAACAGTATTATAACCGAACGGGAAATTGGATGACCTGGTTGAAGTATGACAAAGTATGGGACCCAATTCGAAACGATAAAAGATATATTAAATTACTCAAGAAAATGCCGTTTGACAAGTGACGATTTTTTCAGTGGCGCCTGTTTATGAAAAATTTAAAAATAACTTAATTCTTTTCATTGATTCAAAAATCAAAATAATGAGAAAAAAAATTATTACCGCTCTTTTTAGTTTTTGTTTCTTTTTAATCGCAGTGCGGGCCCAGCAACCCTATTATCCCGATGCTGAGTGGCAAACAAAAAAACCGGAAGATCTGAAAATGAATAAAAAATTACTCGACAGTGCCATAACAGTTGCATTAAATAGTGAAAACAAAGTGGAACGGGATCTGCGGATTGCCAATATGAAATCTTATTCAAGAGAACCCGGTTATAAAATGATAGGGCCCATGAAACAACGGGGCGGTCCGGCCGGGGTAGTGATTAAAAATGGATATATCGTAGCCCAATGGGGCGATGTAAACCGGGTGGATATGACTTTTAGTTCGACTAAAAGCTATCTCTCCACTATTGCAGGTCTTGCAGTAGATAATGGTTTAATAAAAAATGTAACAGATAAAGTTGGCAATTATGTTTGGGATGAAAATTTTGAAGGAGAGCATAATTCAAAAGTTACCTGGGATCATTTATTAACCTAGTCATCTGATTGGTCAGGCAGTTTATTTGGCTTGCAGGATTGGGCCGACCGCCCACCCAAAGAAGGCAGCATGGATGATTGGAAAAACCGAAAATTGCTGGAACCGGGAACGAATTACGAATACAATGACGTACGGGTAAACCTATTGGCTTATTCACTCTTACAGGTTTGGCGCAAACCATTGCCTGTTGTATTGAAAGAAAAAATCATGGACCCCATTGGAGCTTCTACTACCTGGAGATGGTTTGGGTATGAAAATTCTTTTGTAAATATGGATGGATTGATGATGCAATCGGTCAGCGGGGGCGGGCATCATGGAGGCGGCATCTTTATCAATACTTTGGATCATGCAAGATTCGGATTGCTGTTTCTACGAAATGGTAAATGGCAAAATCAACAACTGTTATCTGAAAAATGGATCAACGCTGCACAAAAACCTTCTGTTGCCAATAAAAATTATGGTTACCTGTGGTGGCTGAATACCGGGCAGGAATGGAAAGGCATTTCAACGAAAGTTTATTACGCCGCAGGTTATGGTGGTAATTATATTATTGTGGATAAAGAACATGAGCTTGTAGTTGTTACCCGTTGGATGGATGATACTAAAATAGCAGACGTATTGCGTTTAATTATACAATCAATAGACGGAAAATAATTGTCATACTAACTAGAAAAAAAGTAGTTATCAAATATTTTCAGCAACTAAATCATTACAAAATGAGTTTCCTAAAGCCTGTATTCATATTCCTGCTTATTGCTTTATCTTATACTGTATTTAGTCAAACATCATTTAAGGTAAACGAACGACGCATTGAAAGCCGCATTTTGGAACTATCCAAATTTGGAAAAGATGCAAATGGGAGCGGCTATCGTGTTGCGTTTACAAAAGGTGATATGGAAGCAAGAGCCTGGTATATGAGCCTGATGAAAAAAGCAGGTCTTGAGGTAAGAATTGATTATGCAGGTAATATCATTGGCCAACGAAAAGGAAAAAATCCTTCACTTAAACCCATAGCCTTTGGTTCGCACCTCGATATGGTGCCTGATGGCGGCGACTATGAT